>JAKQGS010000300.1 GCA_029556045.1 Pseudomonadota bacterium
GCGCCGACCTTTTTGAGATCGGGAATGGTATAGACTTCAGCGCAGATAAATCCCCGCTCAAAGTCCGAATGAATTTTACCGGCCGCCGCCGGGGCTTTGTCACCCTTGTGAATCGTCCAGGCGCGGATTTCTTTTTCACCGGCGGTAAAATAGGTTTGCAGTCCCAGCAGGCCATACCCCGCCCGTATCAATCGGTTAAGACCGGGCTCCACCATACCAAGATCCCGCACCATCTCCATTTTGGATTCGGGATCCAATTGGCTAAGCTCCTCTTCGATCTTGCCGCAGATGATGACCGCTCCGGCCCCTTCCCTCTGCGCCAATTCCTTGACCTTGGTGGTATAGGCATTATCCTTGTCCCCGGCCGCCATATCCTCGTCCACATTGCAGACGTAGAGGACAGCCTTGGCCGTGATAAGATGCAGATCGTGGAAAGCATCCGCGACCGCCTTCTCATCACCGATATATTTTGCCAGGTCAAACGTGCGTCCAGGATTGGAGGCCTGCAGATGCAGATACAGCGCATCCAGCATGGTGAGAACCAATGCCACTTCCTTGCTGCCGCTTTTGGACAGTTTTTGGTAGCGGGTGCGGGCTTTTTCCACAGTGTCCAGATCCGCCAGGATCAGTTCCGTTTCGATGATTTCAATGTCACGGATGGGATCAACGCCCCCTTCCACGTGGGTAATATCGCCTGAGTCAAAACAGCGCACGATGTGCGCAATGGCATCCGTCGAACGGATATGCCCCAGGAACTGATTTCCCAGCCCCTCGCCGCTGGCCGCTCCGCGCACCAATCCGGCAATGTCCACAAATTCCATGGTGGCCGGCACAATGCGCTGGGCCTTCACAAAAACATCCAGCTCCTGCAAACGCGGGTCCGGCACCTCCACACGCCCGATATTGGGATCGATGGTGCAAAACGGGTAATTGGCGGCTGGCGCCCCCGCCGACGTCAACGCATTAAAAATGGTGGATTTGCCCACGTTCGGCAGGCCCACGATACCGCACTTGAAACCCATGTTTCAGCTCCGCATGTTGATAAACTGCAGGGGAAGTCCCACCTGGTTTTGTTTTAAATGGCTGATGACCGCCTGCAGGTCATCGATCTTCTTACCGGTCACCCGTACCTGCTCATCCTGGATTTGCGCCTGAACTTTAAGCTTGGAATCCTTGATCAGCTGCGTGATCTTTTTACCGGTTTCCTTATCAATGCCAGCCTTCATGGTGACGTACTGCCGCAGAATATTACCAGAAGCCTGCTCCTCCTTGCCATAGTCCAGGCAACGCAGGTCGATGCCGCGTTTTGACATCTTTTGCTCGAGAATCTGGTGGATGGCCCGCAGTTTTAGATCGTCCTCCGCCATGATGGTGATTTTTTTTTCGATCTTGTTGAAGTCGACGGAGGATTTGCCGGACTTGAAATCAAAGCGCGTGGCAATCTCCTTTTGCGCTTGATTGATGGCGTTATCAACCTCCTGCATATCGATTTCACTGACGATATCAAATGATGGCACCGAAGACCCCCCTTTCGGTAAAAATTCGGCCAACCCGTGGAATGAGGATATGTAACAGAAAAAATTCTTTCAACAAACCGCTGATTTCATTAAGCTGAATAGAACAACCAGGAATATCAGCATGCTCTGCCGCCTCACCTATGGATGTTTATTATGGTGCCTGCCCCTTTGGTGGACGGTGAGCGCCCCAGCGCTCTGGGCGAAAAAGTCTGATCTGGGGGCCAAACCCAAGTTTAAGCCCCTCAAGGAGCAGACCGATTATCTGGCATGCCGCAAAATGGCGGTGGAACAGGCCGGCCGGTTCCCAGATAGACAAAGCACGAAAATAAAAAGACTTTTAGCGGAATGCCGCGACCGCCACCCGGCTGCAGCGGAATATATCGACTGCAAAAAACAGGCGTTTAAACAGCACCAGGGTGACAAAGCCGGCCTAAAAGCCACCCTGAAGAGTTGCCAACAGCGTTATGAGAAGCTGGCCTTTGATCCCAAAAACCCCCTGCCCTTTTTGCAGCAGGGGAACGATACGTTTTTTGCGGGAGCCGGTCTGAATATCCCCCGCAAGTTGGATCTGCCGGCGGATCTGCGGGGCGACACGGAAGAATACCCCAATAACTTCAGCAATTTTAACTGCACTCCTCTGGTGGAAACATTCCTGAAAAAAAAGGACCCGGAGTTTCTGCTCTTTGGCAACGACCCCCGGGCATTTGGCCCCCTGCGACGCCTGAAAGCCGCAGAGATTCGGGAGCGCATCAAATTCAAACCGAACCCCGATAAAGACTTTATAGATCCGGTCCTCGGACAGGTCTCCCAGTTGGGCAAGGATCCCGATCGCCTGATCTCCTATTTTCCAACATCCTATTGTTATTTTGAGCGACGCCTGGGGGACATCTTCGACGGGCTTAAAGTCTATTATCTGATGGATCCAAGGCAGCGGACGGCCACCCCCTATTTTGCCATCGCTTTCTATAAGGAGGGCGCCGATATCCCCACGGTGAGCAAGCTCACCACCAGCGTGGTCGCCAAACTGGGTGCAGGCTACAAGGCATACCCCCTGAAGGGTGATACGACCTTTGTGGCCAAAAAAGCTTTTGATGCCTTTGACGAGGAGGGGGACCCCCGCAATGTCTGTGCCCCCCCCCGGGATCACGAGCTTGTGGCCATTATCCGCAGCAGGCCATCCTCCAAAAAGCCGGATTATTTGGTGTTGTCAAACATTGGCAATTTGTGTAAACACGGTGATCGGTTAACCGGTCGGATTTCCGGATAATTCCATCCTTTCGAGGGATTCGGGTATTCCAGAGAGCTCACGACACAGCTGAGCGGTTCACTGAAACGGCGTCATAAGAGGCGTCGTCGGGATTAATTTTTAGTTATTTTGTTTGAAGACACAGAAGGAGCCTCAATGCCCGGCATTCGTATGAGAGATGGTGACAGCGTTGAAATCGCAATCAAGAAGTTTAAAAAACAATGCGAAAAGTCAGGCGTTCTCTCCGACCTGAAAAAACGCGAAGCCTACGAAAAACCCTCGATCCGCCGTAAGAAAAAAGCCATTGCCGCCCGCAAGCGGGCCGTGAAGAAGTCTCGCAAATCCTTCTAAGCGTTTTTTTCGCTGATTTTGAGATAAACCCCGGTGAGAAGCCTGCTGCTTCTACCGGGGTCTTTGTGTTGTAAATGCAGCCCCGTACCCCTGAGAGCGGGCCCCGTCATCCTGAGACGTAGCCGAAGGATCTCGACGCCCCTATTGCACTGACCTCGCCACCCGTGCGATAACTACCGGCAGGTTCCCACTTGTTGCCATTTTATTTCCGAGACTGAGGCTTCACCCCATTATGTCCCTCGAAGACGCCA
>JAKQGS010000331.1 GCA_029556045.1 Pseudomonadota bacterium
AGTGCGAGTGCCCTGACAGGAATCAGAGAGGCCGTGAAAAACGGACGGCAGGTGAGTGCCCATGTGAAAGATTCCGTGGAGCTTGTTGTGGGTACGAGTCAGCCAATTATTGATCAGACCATGGTGGTATTTCAGGAGATCGTGGGAGATGTGTCCCATATGTCCGAACAGGCCCTGGGATTGGCGGAATCCATGACAGGGCAGGTGGATAAAATCAAAGAGATCGGCAATAACACCAAACGCAAGGTTGAGGACTTTAACCGGTCGACCTCAGATCTTATCGGGGACATGTGTGGTGTGCGAATTCAGCACCTCAGCATCGCAGAAGTCCGGCCCAAGGTGCATGAGTTTACCCTCATCGATGTCCGCCGGGACTCCGAGTGGAATGATGATGTTGGGCACATTGAAGGAGCCACTCTTATCACCCTTAGTGACGATTTTGATCAAAAGATTGCCAGCCTGGACCGGAACGGGGTCTATCTTTTTGTCTGCCGCAGCGGCGGCCGCTCGGCACGGGCAGCCCAGATCGCTCTTTCGCTTGGGTTTCAACATGTCTTTAACATGGAAGGTGGCATGCTGAAATGGCGGGAGTTTGAGATTAGGAAAGTGGCCTGAACCCGGTTCGTAGGCAAAACGTGATGATTATTTCCTCCGATATGTTCCGGAAACGCCCGCCCCGACGATGATCATTGAACCGATACTGGTCTACCAAAAAATACCCAATAGAAAAAATCTAATATTCGATCACTCTAGAAGCGTGTACCTCTTCAGCCATTGATAGACCTTGGGAAGGAGGGGAGGCGCATCATGAAATCCAGCAGGGTAGTCGGAGGCTGATCCGCAACCGCCCCTACACGGTGTTCATCCATGAAATTGCAAAAAATGGCTAAAAGAGGGAGAAGTATGATGGAATTTTTTAAAAAGGGAGTCCTATTGTGGAGCTGCTTGGCGATTCCAGCTTATGGTGAGCGCATAGGTTCGACGTCAAGTCCGCTGTCGACAACCAGCGGCATCACATTATGGACCGCAAATGGCAATGATGTGCCAGTTTGCTGGGAAACTGGAGGGTACGACCGGGAGAAAGAAATCGTGCGATCTGCCGTCATTGGCACTTGGGAATACTTTGCGCAAATCCGCTTTACGGGTTGGGGAACCTGTCCCACTAATGGGAACGCAAGACATGTGCGGATGCGTATCAGTCCCCAGGGATACGATAATTCCGGTGCCGGTGGGTCAGCCTTCATTGGTATGGACGCTTTGAGTGCCGCGAGCGACAATCGACCAGGAGTTCACTTTACTTTTAATCCCGATGGTTCAGCGAACAGAGGCCGGGTGGAATATGTTGGCGTTCACGAACTCGGTCATGTATTGGGGTTTATTCATGAGCAGGATACACCTGGGAATATCGAGGGAGCGGCGCACTGCGACACTCCAGGTGTCGACCCCAATGCGACACCTTATACCCCCTACGATCGCGACTCTATTATGAACTACTGCAATCGCGAGGGTAATATGAAGGGCAATCTCACCGATATCGATATTGCTGGTGTTCAGACCGCCTATGGGGTGCGCCGGCCAAAGGTATTGCCGGTGAATTCCTGTTACTCGGGGTACTCTCGCCAGCGGGTTTCCGTTGCGGCACCCTGGAACGATAGTGGTTCAACAACAATCGCTGTCTTTCCCAACACGGGATCCAGCTTCGGGTGGCATTCCCAGTGGAATATCCGAGATGGCGGGTGGGGTGATGACGTCAAATGGGCATCCGGCGATTTCAATGGGGATGGATTGTCCGATATCGCCGCTGCGTGGAACTATGGTGGAAACACCGTCTTAACGGTGCGGGCTTCAACCGGAAGTGGTTTTACCCATGCCCATTGGGATTTGGACGCAGGAGGATGGATGGCCTCGACGCAATATCTGCCCGGCGACTTCAATGGAGATGGGCTCACGGATATTGCGGCTCCCTGGAATGACAGTGGGAACGCTTCGTTTGCAGTGTATCTTTCCGATCGGACGAGATTCCTCTATCGCTCCCAGTGGGCTATTCGCGATGGTGGATGGTCTGACCAGGTCAAGTGGTTTGCAGGTGACTTCAATGGGGATGGACGCTCTGATATCGGCGCCGCCTGGAATAATGATGGACGAACCACGCTGACAGTGCGCCTGTCAACCGGTCAGGCATTTACCCATGAACACTGGTCCATCGATGCAGGACGCTGGTCAGATTCACATATTTTTCTTGCGGGTGATTATAACGGTGATGGCCGTGCCGATGTCGTGCAATTGTGGAATGATCTCGGCCAATCTTCCAGCCTCCTGTTTTACTCCTATGGGAATCAGTTTAGCTCTCCCATTGCGTCAACCGTTCGTGATGGGGGCTGGTGGGAAGATGTGCGATGGTTTCCCGGGGACTTCGATGGGGATGGTCGCACCGATATCGGCGCGGCGTGGAATTACGGTGGCAACAATGTGTTGACGGTGCGACGGTCCCAGGGCAATTCCTTTGCACCTTCACACTGGTCCATCAATGCGGGAGGATGGATGCCTTCCACCGCTTGGTGTGCCGGTAAGTTTCAATAGACTGACAAAATACTGGGTTGGGCACAAAAAAAGGGAGGGTAAAGACCCTCCCTTTTTTAATGAGGAGCAACACCTATTATTTCATCGGTGCTTCCAGGGCGCAGATCATGAGGCGGGCCATGGGATTCATGACCTCCATTTCACTGCAGGACAGGTTCCGGACAAAGTACGCATC
>JAKQGS010000341.1 GCA_029556045.1 Pseudomonadota bacterium
TGGCAAGGCTGCTTGCCAAGCTGGCTAAACACTGTTCCGAGCGCAATCATTCTAAGACCTCAACTAGGAAAAAAATCAATGAATCTAATGATCTATATAACAAGTGCACCAAGTGTTCTAACCCTTAACTTGATGGCTATGATCTTCATACCAATCTCTCCTTAATTAAAAATTTATTAATAACACCGATGGAGTTTCATATATTAAATTGAATTACATTAGACAAGCTATTATTTATAATATTATTAAATATATTATTATGATTCCTAATATTGGCGATATTAATTCAATTGGATCTACAACATATTGAAAACAAAGGACATATTTCTACTTTCGTTGGTTCCAAGATTCCCCCTGCCCCCTGCAAATAGGCCAAAATAACCCAAGCTCTGGTAAGGGCGGGGACTATTCCGACAACTAAAATGTTAATCCTCATAATCGAAAATAGGGGTTTTTGTTGGTCTTAGGACAACCGAATCTGGTATGGGTAGGGGCATGCAGACCCCATCGCTACTAAATTGACAATCATCGTATTTTCTTAGGACCCCCCATTCATGTCGACGCCAGATTCGGTTCCCACCCCAGCTTCCTTTCGCCATCTCGGATTGTCGTCTGATCTGGTGCAGGTCATAGAAAGCCTTGGTTACAACACCATGACTCCGATCCAGGAGCAAAGCATTCCCGCTCTCTTAAAAGGTCGTGACGTCATCGGTCAGTCGAAAACCGGCAGCGGCAAAACAGCGGCCTTTGCGATTCCCATGCTGCATAAGATAAAAGTGGAACAAAGGAGTTTGCAGGCCTTGGTCATGTGTCCAACCCGTGAACTTTGTACTCAGGTGTCGCGGAGCATCCGCCAATTGGGGCGCCACCTTCCAGGGCTTCATGTCCTAGTGGCCTCCGGTGGACAACCCATCGGCCCTCAGGTCAGTGCATTGGAAAAGGGCGTTCACATCGCCGTGGGGACGCCGGGGCGCATTCTGGATCTTAAGAGCCGCGGTCTTTTTCCCATGCATCGCATCGAGATGGTGGTTTTGGATGAAGCGGATCGTATGCTCGATATGGGATTTCAGGAGGATATGGAAAAAATCCTCAGGTCACTGCCACCAAAACATCAGACGGTCCTGTTTTCTGCGACGTTTCCCCCCACCATTGAAGACATCAGCACCCAATACCAGAACAAACCGTTGCGCATTACTGTCGAAGCGACCCCTGATGAATCGCCTGCTATTGAGGAGTTTTTTTATGACGTGGAACTGGAGGAACGATCGTTGGTCCTCCGTTGGCTCCTGCAGAAGCATCAACCAGAGACCGGAATTATCTTTTGCAACTTTAAGGCTGCAGCGGCGGAATTAGCCGAAGCGTTAACCGGGTCCGGCATCAGTGCTACCGCGATCCACGGAGACTTGGAGCAGTTTGATCGGGATAAAGTCATGACAAAATTTCGCAACAGGAGCATCCGTCTGCTGGTGGCCACCGACGTGGCGGCCCGCGGTATCGATATTGAGGCGCTCGACCTGGTGATTAATTATGATATGCCACAAAAACCCGATGTCTACGTCCACCGGATCGGTCGCACCGGACGGGCAGGTAAAAAGGGCCTGGCCTTTTCGCTCGTCACCCCCAAGAATCGTCATCGGTTGGATGAACTCAATGACTATCGACACCAGCGCCTGACGTTATCAAACCTTCCAGATACGGAAGAGCTTCGGCGGGATCTGCGAGATCGTCCTTTTTCGCTGGCTGCGGCGATGCGCACAATCTATCTGTCGTCCGGGCGCAAGGACAAGTTGAGACCTGGTGATATCCTCGGAGCGTTGACGGGAGAGGCGGGGGGCATTACCGCAGCCCAGGTGGGAAAAATCGAAATCTATGACCGTTTTTCTTATGTGGCTGTAGCAGCAGGTGTCGCTGAAAATCTTGTTCAACGTTTACGCGAAGGTAAGATCAAAGGCCGAAAAATCAACGTGGAGTTAGAACACTGATCAGAATCACGACTTGAGCCCCCCAAGGTCATCCCCTGCAATATCAATAAATTAACCCAGTTAAGAAAACCCCCAAACATTCCTCAAGTTTTTGTCGTTTATTGCCGATCAGTATAGAACGAACCCGAAGGAGTGTATTTTGTCCCTGCTCCCGCAAAAAATGGCTGTTTTCGCATGGATTATTGCAGCTCATGCTGCTGTGATGTCCGCATGCAATCAATCCAAAAAAGCGGTGACTTTGGATGGTGGTAAGAAAGGTGGCGCTGAACAGACCAGCGGTGAAGACTCCGAGTCAAGCTGGACGGACGAGCAACGTCAGAAAGAGCAAACCACCTGTATTCAGGGTCAGCAGGCGCTCCCTCCTCTAGAAGCCGCATCCATCTGCAATTGTTTCGTTAAAGCATTGGAACGCAAATGGCCTTACAGTGAATTTGAAACCAATCGCACCACCTACGTAAAAAAGATGGTCGACGAAGGATTGCTTGAAAAATGCAAAAACCCCGATACCGCCGACAACGGCGTCAGCCAAAACACCGCCTTTGCCGCCAGTAAATGGACGACGCCGCAACTCATGGAGAGCGATGATGCGGGCAAAGCCTGGAAAACCAGAGTCGCCATCTCCAGCGGGGATCGCATCGCTGCCGCATGGTCCCAGCATGACGGCACAAAATTTAACGTGACGGCCCGGGTTCTAGTCAATAATCAATGGACCGAACCCGAAATAATTGGAGCAGGGCAGGCGGCAGAAGCAGCCAACATCTTCCAGGAGCCCCAGGTTGAGTTCTTCCGGGAAAATGCCATGGTGGTTTGGACGATGGGGATCAACCAGATTTGGCAGGTCAACGCCAATATTTTTGACAGTGCGTCCCAGTCATGGACCGGTCACGTGGTGATGACCAGCCATACCGCCGGCAACACCTACGGCCTTGACCTGGACGCCAATAAAAACGGCGTCGGCCATATCATATGGTACCTCGAAACCGATGGCAACGGGGCGGTGATGCAAGGGCGCTCCTATGATAATGGCACCTGGGGTAATCTCCTGACCTTTGGTTCCGGATCCGGATTCAACACGGTGCAAGGCAGTGACGTTAAAGTCAAAGATAACGGAGACGCCATCGCTGTCTGGGCGCAGGATGACGTGAGTGAAACGGCAGGAACCGGCATGAAGCCCCATTATATCTGGATAAACCGCTATACACATGCTCAAAAGCAATGGGGAGCTTCACCTCAAAAGGCGCAGAGTTGTGATGGCGTCGCCTGCCTGCAACCATCCATCGAACTTCTTAGCAACGGTCGCGCCGTCATGACCTGGATTCACGTTAATGATAAAGATTCGCAGGTTTGGGCCAAGTTAGAAACAACCAGCGGATGGGGAACACCTGAGCTTTTAAGTGGCAGTGATGTGAAGGATGCGACCGCACCCCGTATCGGCGTCGATCAATACGATAATATTCATGTAACCTGGTATCGCCGAGACGATGGCGGCATCTACACACGCTCCTATATCAACGGCATTGGCTGGCAAGAAGATATCGTCAAAATAGGCAACGGCACCAGCACCAACAAAGGATGGTTTCCCGAAATGACCGTTCATCCCAGTGGCGTGGCCATAACCACCTGGGCTCAATGGGACGGCACCCGCTATAATGCGTGGACCAATCGCTTCGATGGTAAAACCTGGGGAACACCGGAAATGCTCCCACGTGCCGGTACCGCCGGTGACATCACCTTCCCGTTTATGGTGATCAACTCACAATTTAAGTCTTTCGGTGTCTACTATCAGGATGACGGTGACCGTCCTGACGTGTGGTCCATCTGGTCAAACTAGTCTCTGGCGCGAAAGCAACAGAGACGTGTCCTGACGAGCAGAGCGAGGAAGGATCTCCTACGCACCTTCCTCAGAATTTGAAACGAGAAACCAATGGATCGTGATCCGACGCCTTCACCATATAATTGGAATTAATGTGCAGGATTTCATATTCAGGCTCACGCCCCATCAGAGCTTGGCTCGCAAATATAAAGTCGATCGCACCGGAGTTGCCGTCATAATTGCTGGTATACCACTGATCACGCGGCAGCATTCCGGGAGCCGTCATGAGGTTGACCAGCTTATCGCCGGCCAATAGTCGCATTGAATTTGACGGCGCATAGGCATTGAAGTCCCCAGCGACCACGATGTTGGCATTGGGGTTGCGTTTAATCACCTGCTCCACAAAGGTCCGCACGATTCCAGCAATCTTACTCCTCTTGCTCTCTGTTTGAAAAAGGTAGGGTTGCACGGCACCAAAGGGCGAGCGTTCACCCAGCATGGAGTTAAAATGGTTACCGATCACAAAAATTCGCTGGCCCTTGAATTCAAACATGGCCACCAGTGGCTTACGGGAACCATCCAAGGCCGGGTTGCGGGGATCTACCCGACCAGGGTTTTGATTGAGAGTGCCATCGGATTCCACAAACGTCTCGGACGTTGCATCGGGATCGCCCTTGGGTATAAACGTCACGCGATTGGCGTTATAAATCATGGCCACGCGGATATTGCCACCAAACTCTCCGCCGTCCCGGAATGGAATCGGATCGATGTTAATGGGTCGATAGTCGGCGCCGGGGCAGCGCAGTTCTCTGATCAAATTACCAAGGGTTTGGTCAGCAGCTGAGCCGCCATTGACGTTATCCCCATTGTTATCCTGAATCTCCGGCATCGACATGATGTCGGGACACTTAAGATTTTCCCGGATGATGCGGGCTGTATCGGCGATGCGGTCCCGTTCGGATCCGCCGAGGTTTTCCACATTCCAGGATGCAACGGTCAAGTGATCCGGTGATGATTCAAATCGGGTCTTCGGACGATCCTCCATGGGAGTGCTTTCCAGGCGTGGAGGATGAAAGTCACCGGTGAGATAGAAAACATATCGTCCAACCCCAAAGGTATTCCTGTCGTAGCTGAGAATCCCCTCCAGATCATCAGCAAAACGATCGCCATTTTCCAGAATCAGTTTGGTGGGATCTATCAGTGGTGAAAAGGGGCCGTCCACCATCTTGACCGACTCAATGTTGAAGTCCTGGGTATATGGATCATAAAAATTTCCGCCGGTGTCCGTACGATCCTCCGGAATATCCATTCCCTCGGGAACCAGGGTCACTTCCACATAGTTGGCTCGCCCCTGTTTCAAGGCATTAAAATCCCGGAGTCCACCACGGGTGCCCGTGACGCGGGGTGTCTTCAGTGTCACCCGCATACCCTCGAGGCTTTCCCAAAAATCAAGACCCTCGTTGATCTGCAGGCGGGCCTTAGCGTTCAAATCCCCCACAAAGGAGGAAGGTAATCGTTGTCGTAACACACGGCCATCACCCCCCAATAACACGGGTTCCGGCAGGTCGACGTCATCCTGGATAACAGTGACGGATTCCACCATCCGCACCGAGGTACCGGAGAAACCGCTGGAGGTGCGGACCTCGTGAACGACGCCCCGCACTTCAATCAACTGCCCCACCTTATATTGTGTCACCGTGCCAGCAAGAAAAACGCTGAGGCCGTCAGACGTGGCATCATTGCCGTCACCCTCAACATCCTGGATGATGATTTCTGTTGGCAGCTCCCGACCCGGGATATTTTGCCACAGACGGGCGTCACGGCTATCCGGTATGCCCACCGCAGTGATCACACCGCGGGTGGTTACGCGACGACCTAGGTAGGGAGACAAGAAGCTTTCACCCTGAATTTGTGGTATCGCGACAAAACCATTCTCTCCAACCACCCGATTCATCACCACACCGCGGGGTTCATCCAGCGGCGCAAAATCACGGGGCTGCCGCAGGTAAACCTCCAACGCCCGCTTAATGGAGCCAAAGCCATTCACTTCGATATTAAAGGAATAACTCATATTGTTGCCATAATAGTAACCGGGAAAGGGCTGTCGGTAGAAATAGTTGCTGATGGCTACCCGGTATATGCGATCATTTTCAAGTGGCAAACCGTTTTCGCGGGACACCACAAACACATCGGGCCACCCTCCCCGCATGCGAAGGTCGAATGAAATGCCAGCCACTTGCAGATCCATGTCCAGGGTTTGGGTCAGGCGGCTCAGCAGAAAGTCCCGCAGATCAGACCCACGCATGGTCCCGGTCCGGAGACTGTCCCGCATCTCATCATAGAGACCCAGCATCCGGGTTTTACTGGATTCACCCATTTGCCCCGGTTGCAGATTGAAGCTTTCACCATCTCGCAAGATAACGCTGGGAATCAGAGCGATATCGACATCATAATAATCTTTGACAGCGGTGGCCACAAGGTTACCGGCGCCATTGCTTTGATGCAAAGCCAAACCAGAATCGATTGGCTGAGATCGCGGATCGTGTCGCCTGGCATCATCCGTGCAGGCACTCAAAGCCCCCAGACTTAACAAGACGCTGCTAAGCACCAGGGCACTGACTTGTTGGTTGAATCTGAGGCGCATAAGTGCATTCCTACTGGTTAATATCGATCACGTATCGTCGACTACTTTTCTATCTCAAACGCAATTTCATAAACAAACCAGGATGATAAATTATTCGGCCACGGTTGGTTGTTCAGATAAAGCATTAATCCGAGAAAAAACTCGCCATCGGCACTGATTTTGTCCTGCAGACTGGCGGCAGAAATCGCAAGAACCCCGGGTTTAACGTCCACCGCCGGCATTTCCTCAACGACGGGATAACCCGTAAAAGACACATCGTGATCCATGGATGCTGCGTCGAAGGGACTACTGCGTCCAGAATTATCCGCCAGTTGCAGAAGACGGGTGCCCACATCCAAACTATAGTCATCGATCACCAGGGCCCGCAGCCGACGAGTGCCCCCTTGGTTTAAGGTCGGCCCAATATAGGCATAGTGGACTTTAATCGCCGTGGGGCCATTGATTTTGATCCTGGGGGACATCAAAAGATCTGCAGCTCCGTTACGGCTGGTTCGCTCAACGCATACCGCCACCTCCTGCCCCGGCAACAATCGACCGTTGCAGCTCACGGGGTGTCCCGCCTTCCAGCCTGATCCTTGCGTGGACGGGTTACCGTTGGAAAACTTTTTAAACGGGCTGTCTGCAATGGGGCTATTGCGATCCACATATCCCAAAAGGGAGGTCACGGTTTCCGCTTTATCAAAGGCGATGCGGCATGATGAGTCAATCATCATCGGGGAACCGGATGTTGACGGCAATCGACAAGGAGGCAGTCCAGAAGATGGTCGGGCGATCGTTGGTGTACCAGAGTTACCTCCGGAGGAGCCACTGCCGCCATTTGTGGGCCCTGGGGAAGCCTCCCGCAGCTCCAGCGGTTTGGGAGCCGTCAATGCATATGAATGAATGGATGACAGGCCCTTGCCCATGACCGCGAATTTTTGCATCTGTACCACAGTAAAATTGCGAGAAACCCCCTGCACGCGCAGGGCAAACACCACGGATTTACCGCGGAAAGAATCCAACCAAAGATTGGAAGAAAAGCTGCGAAAGGATGTTCCGTTCTGAGGATAACGGTCAAGACCATCCGTAATATCGACCCAACCGTGATCCCGCCCCAAAAACTCCCCGTCAAAGGCTTCCGACACCAGTACCCGCAAGCCCCTGTCATCGCCGCGGACAATATCACCCCGAATGGAGCCACTGAGAACTAGTTTGAGATCATCGCTGTCAGGCAGGTCGATACGGGGGGAAAGCAGCCACACCGTATCGTTTTCGTTTATTTCGGTGATAACGTACTCAATATTGCGGCACACCTCACCGCAGGTCCCCGGTGAAAATAGTCGAGCACCGCGCTCCGTCAGGGTTTCCGCAAAACTATAGAATACCCCGAGGCCTTCGCTTAAATTAAAGGTCTGGGAAAAGATTTCACGGTAGGTGGTAGGATCGCCGAGAGATTCGGCCGTTTTCCCTTGAAGAGCCAGGAATTTTTGCACCGCTCGATCCAAGGCCGAACGATAGAGTCCAATCACGTCATTATCTTCGTTCAACAGGACTAGGTTGCGAAAATCGTCCCGCGCCCGCACCAATTCCTGCAAACCAATCCCGTCCTGACCATCCCGTCCCAGTCGCATGGCTGCACCTTTGGATCGGTCCAGATTACGCACCAAGGCGGTGTCCAGATCCGGGGTTACCGCCACAAGGGTGTTACCGCGGGCTCGTTCAATGCGGACTTCATCGATGGACTTTAGAAGTTCAATGATGACTGGATCGTCAATAGTCTGCGGCGGTGTCCCACTTTCTTTATCGCAACCGGTCAACAGACTCAGCACGCTGATCAGCAGAACAACCAGGAATTTTTGGGCGAACCTCATGGTCAGATCCTTATTACCACCTGCGCCACTTACAGCGCGTAGGTTGTGTAGAGCGTAAACACCGTATTTTTGCGTCCATAGGACTGATTGTTAATCGTGTAATCCTGTAAATCCGTACGATTGCCAAAGACCGGATTTGCGGCGCGGTAATATTCCACCTCAGGACGGAAGACAAATTTCCCTGCTTTGATGGCGCTCCCGGCTTTCCATGACTGCAGACCGCCATGGGACTGGGTTTCATCAGTCGTTCGCAATTTTTCGGCGCTCTCACGCTTACGGAAGATAAAGTGCTCGCCCATAACCTTATAGGCGATAAAGGGCGTGATGTTTCCCAATTCATAACCAATTTGTATCATTTGGGCGGAGTCCCTTTTGCCCAACCAGTTTTGCTCCTGGCGGAAATAGTCCACATAGATGGGATTGTAGCCGCGGTCGTTGGCAAACCAGCGTCCATTGGGAGCCAGGCGGTAGGGACGGCTTCCCGCCTTGGTATGGGTGCTTTCCAGATCGACGATGGTGCGTCCGATCTTCTGCTGCACCTGCACCGACCCTGCGGATTCCAACAACGATCCGGTATACGCGGCATTCGTGTGCGTGACGTATTCCGCCACCACCCGCGTGGATCCATGGGCGTAACGAGCCCCTCCTTTATAGGCGCGATCCTCTTTGATTTTCCAGACATTGGCGGTGGTCTGGTTCTTGATGTCAAACTCTGCATCGGCGGGATATTCAAAACTGACCGAACCCACGCCGGCATAAATCATCAAGTTATCGATGGGAAACACCTGAAATTCAATCCCTGGAATGGTTTTAGAGCGGATGCGCTCATCGCCAGCCGGCAATTCGCTGATGACGGAAGGGGTTCCCTCGATATAGTAAATTCGGGTCACATCCAGAGTGCGATATTCGCCGCCGATTTCGCCGTTAAAATTATAAGGATAAAAAACGGTCCGAAAGAACGATACCGGACGATAGGCGACCCAAAAATCGTCGGAATCATCATCGATGCCAAAGGTGGTGGCACCACGATTGTAGTCGTCCCCGTTGATATCAAAGTCACCCTGGATTTCCAGATTCTCATAACGATGGAATAGCCGCAGTTCAAACTTGGAGTTTTTGTTTTCCTCCGGATACCGGTAGGGATCGATATCAAGGCGTAACCGCAGATCACTGTTGGCATTGAAGCGGTATTTGAAGGCCATATCGAGCTTGGTTTCTTCACCCAACTCGGTAATTTCGGAGGTACTATGCACACGTTGTTCGTATTCAAGATAATCCAGATAGAACGATCCGATCGGGTTTTCATCTTTGGGAGAATTGGCGGTTGTCGCAACTTCGCTGGTCACTCCCTGCGGTGCGGGGCTGGATGAAGAGGCATCTTGTGCCAGACTCCAGGGGGCAAAATTAAAGAGGGTGATCGCCAGAAAGACAAATTGCCGTGCCATGGTGGTCTCACTTTTCGGTTTTTTCGAATGAATCAATGCCATGAATCGAGTGCTGGAGTCCCGGTGAACAGGAGCATAATCAGATCGTTGCGCGGCCCCATTCATACATGAGTAATTCTATGGATGTCAATAACATTCATAAAATATACGTTAAGTTATTATGAATTCTCATGGGCGGGTCGGGGCCTGTTATTCCGGTCGGCAGGCATCTGCGCTGTAGGTGCGCCGCAATTCAGCCACCTCACCAGCAGTCAAGGCCACTACCGGAAACTGGCAAGGCCCTGTACCATTTTGACTTTTTATGGTTTCCAGCAGAGCAGGCAGAGAACCGGAACCGTATTGGAAAATGGCCTCAAATCGCTCACGATACGCCGCAATGGCGTCGGGATTTTTCAGGGTCAGTAGATTTTCAAATCCGTTGAGTTCCGAGTTTTCTGACCAGTTAAAACTACCGGTCAGGACAAGGCTGCCGTCCACAATCATGAATTTGGCGTGCATCTGACGGGCATATTTGTAATCCCAGTAGGGCATATTGAATTTATAGCGGACCTCGGCACCATCAAGGCCAAGTATTTCATCAAAGAATCGTTGCCTTTGATCCCGCATCCCCTGACTGCGTGAGACCAGACGATGATACTCCTGGGCATCCAGGACCAGAGAGACCGCAACACCCCTAAGCAACGCTCTATTGAGCGCCTCGTAGATATCCCGCCGCCGAAAATGCGTCGTGGCGATGAATACCTCACGAGTAGCGGCATCAATGGCAGAAATCACGGTGGTGCCGGCCACGCCGCCGCCGATCCCGGCTCTTTCTCTAAAACCCCAACCGTTGCTTCGCAGCCGTGGCTCAAGATTGGAGGAGGTGAACCAAACCGGTTGGTTCGGTCCATCCTGCAACCACTGGGGATCTGGAACGGGGGCAAAACGCTCATGACCGATCGACCGGGAGAAGTTCCAAAGGTTTTCAAATTCAATGCGAAAGGGCCGTGTATATTCCGGTTCCTCTTTAAACCACAGGAAATCCTCATCATAAAGGCGCATCCCGGAAACCGACCAGTTCCCGCTCCCGGTGATCAATAATGGTTCGGATACCGGAGTTTCCTCAGCGATGGGATATAACAGGGCAAACTTATGATGCATCGTGAGGCTCATGGTCCGCACGTCCACCCCCGCCTGCTCCAGGTCAGTAACCAGGGCCGCTTTATTTCCGGCTCGGTCCAGAATCACACGTATGCGGGTCCCCGCGGTAGCCAGGGCTTTGAGCTGAGCGATGGTGCTGCTGTCCGACAGGCTGTACATGGCGATATCCACCCGGTCGAGGGATTGCCGCAGGTCCTGCAGCAATTGGCTTTGGATGTCATCCGATGGTGAAAACTTCGCCAAAACCTCGGCACGGGCGTCAGGCAAGAGGAAACCAAGGCTATCTAGTGCCAGGCATAATACGAGAATTTTTGAAAATGTCATGGTGTGACCCCGTTGAAGACAGGGCCAGACCCTTAGCAGATCTAAGTAGGGAATGCATTAAGGAAGTTCTCCCGGTCCGGTGTTCTGACACCGGACCGGGAGCATCCTGTTCTTTATACTGAAAAATAACGAGCCTGCGGATGCCACGCAACGATGGCACAGGTGGTTTGCTCTGGCACCATCTGCCCCGCTTCGGTGACGTCCACACCGATGCGATCCCCATGCAGGCAATCCACCAACTTTTTGTTGTCATCCAGATCAGGACAGGCTGGATAACCAAAACTATAACGGGAACCCTGATACCCCTGAGCAAACAGCTTCCGTTTGCTGGGGGCATCCTTGTGGTGGATGCCCAATTCCCGGCGAATGCGGGCATGCATAAATTCCGCGTAAGCTTCCGCCAGTTCTGTGGACAAACCATGAAAGTAAAAATAATCACTATAGGCATTTTGCTCATACAACTTTTGGGAAAAGGTGCTGGCCTCGTGACCCATGGTCACCAGCTGCATGGCGATGACATCCCGACGACCGCTGCCGATGGGATGAAAAAAATCCGTCAGACAGAGACGACGTCCGGTTGATTGCCGCGGCCATTCAAAGGTCAGCAAGGGAGCATGAGCCTCCGGGCGTTCATAGATATGCAAACGGTTGCCCTCCGCCTCACAGGCAAAGTAGCCGTAGACAGACCGTGGCTTCAGAAGCTGTTCTCGCTCCGCCCGCGCTTTCCAGGTGTTTAACAGAGGACGTACTTTGTCGACGATGATCTTTTGATATTCTTCCTCGCTGACGTCCCCCTGGATGAACTGCCATCGACTGCGCACCAGAGCCATTTCGTCCAAAAACGCAAAAACGTCCGACAGATGATGCTCCACCACCTGTGTACCCCAAAACGGCGGTGTAGGCGTTTGATCCTCTATCCTTTTAACCCACGATGATTGTCCCGCCGCAGTCAGAGGAATATCAAAGTCACCCCGCTTGACGGAACGCACCCGCGGTTTGGTGTCATTTTTGGGGGTGTCGTCAACTCTGCGGTCCTCACCATTGTTTGCTCGATCGATGTCTGCCGCTGTTTCCTGCCCCATCAATCGATTCATGATACGCAGGCCCGCAAAAGCGTCTTCCGCATAAAAGACCTTGCCGCCATAGGTGGCCTGGCAATCCTCTTCCACATAACGCCGGGTGAGCGCAGCCCCGCCAAGGATCACCGGTGTTTGCAAGGACCGACGATGCATTTCCTCAAGGTCCGATTTCATGATCACAGTGGACTTCACCAGCAGACCCGACAGGCCGATGGCATCCGGCTTTTCCCGTGAAGCCACCTCGAGAATCTGCTCAATCGGCTGTTTGATACCCATATTGACCACTTGAAAGCCGTTATTGGTCAAGATGATATCCACAAGGTTCTTGCCGATGTCGTGCACATCGCCCTTGACTGTGGCTAAAACAATTTTACCCTTGGCGCTGGCGTCGGACTTTTCCATATAGGGTTCGAGATGCGCCACGGCGGCTTTCATGGCCTCGGCTGATTCCAGCACAAAGGGAAGCTGCATTTCCCCAGCTCCAAACTTGTCGCCCACCACCTTCATGCCCGCCAGCAGAAAGTTATTGATAATGTCGAGAGGGGGATATTGTTTCAATGCTTCATTGAGAGTGGGGATGATCTCCAGTTTCTCTCCGTCGACGATATGGTGCGCCAATCGCTCAGGTATGGGCAGCGCGGATTTACCGCCAACGACAGCGTCGCTGTCGGCCTTTTTCCGGTTGCTGAACCGGGCCAGAATTTCCTTAAGAGGGTCGTAACCATCCTTACGGCGATCAAAAATCAGATCCTCAAACACCTCACGATCGTCCCCCATCCGATGCAGGGGGACTATTTTGCCCGCATTGGCAATGGCCAGATCCAATCCATATTGCACGGCATGGTACAACATCACACTGTTGAGATACTTACGTGGCAATGGATCCAGACCAAAGCTGACGTTGGACAGACCGAGAATGGTTTTAACCCCAGGCATCGCCTGTTTGATGGCCCGAATGGCATCAAGTGTATCCACGGCGCTCCGTCGAAATTCCTGATCCCCCGAACCAAGGGTGAATGTCAGAGGATCAAAGATGATATCCTCCGGCTTCAATCCGTACTCGTTGTGGGCAAGATGATAAAGACGTTGGGCCACCGCCAGTTTGCGTTCGCACGACTTGGCCATACCCTCCTCATCAATGGTCAGAGCCACCACGGCCGCGCCGTAGGTACGGCAAAGATCCAGGATCTCGCGGGCCTTTTTCTCCCCATCCTCCAGGTTGATGGAGTTCACAATCGCTTTGCCTGGCAGAATTTTCAGGGATGCTTCGATCACGTTGGTTTCCGTCGAGTCAATCATGACGGGTATATTGACCTGAGTACCGACCCGCGTCAGGAATTCGCTCATATCCCGCACTTCATCCCGCCCCACATAAGCGGTGCAGCAATCAAGAACGTGAGCTCCCTCCTTGACCTGACCTTTGGCAATCTGTATCAGTCCATCGTAATCATTCTTGGCCAGCAGATCCCGAAACAATTTGGACCCGTTGGCATTGGTACGCTCCCCCACATAGAGGGGTTTGGGTTCAAGCTCCAGCGGCACCGCATTATAGAGGCTGGATACCGCATTATCGTAATGTCCCTGCCGGAGCGTCAGGACACGATCCCCCAGAGCCGCCACCAACTGCCGGATGTGGGCCGGGGTGGTGCCACAGCATCCGCCCACGATATTCACGCCATACTCACGGGTAATCGCTGCCACCTTGGTCGCAAAAATCTCCGGTGTCAGAGGATAGACCGTCCGGCCTCCAATGTTTTCGGGCAATCCCGCATTGGGCAGACAGGTGATGAGAAAGGGGCTGCTTTGCCGCAGGTAGTCCAAATGCGGGCGCATTTCATCCGGACCGGTGGCGCAGTTTAAACCCAATGATGCCACGGGAAACATTTCCACCACACTCAACGCTGCCTGGATATCGGTACCCACCAGCATGGTTCCCGTCAGTTCCACCGTGACCTGAACCATCACCGGAACCTGAATGCGCAGCTCCTGCATAATCTCACGGGCAGCTCGCAGGGAAATTTTGACCTGTTGGATATCCTGGGCGGTTTCGATCAGAATGCCATCGACGCCCCCCTCCAGCAACCCCCGCATCTGACCACGATAACTTTGCAGCATGGCATCGTAGCCCACATGCCCCAAGGTCACCAACTTGGTGCCAGGACCAACCGACCCCACCACAAAACGCGGGTCGCGATAAGATGCTGCCACCTCACGGGCCAAACGTGCCGAGGCGAGATTTATTTCATAAGAGCGGGAGGGAATATCAAATTCTGCGAGAACAATCTCGTTGGCGCCAAACGTATTGGTTTCCACCACGTCCGCACCGGCATCGAAATAGGCGGCATGAATTTCCCGGATCCACTGCGGCCGCGTGATCGACAGCAACTCATTGCAGCCTTCCAGTGCGGCGCTGCCAAAATCATCCACCGAAGGATCCCGTTCCTGGATCTGTGTACCCATGCCGCCATCGAAAACAATAACCCGCTCACGGGCCATATCTACGAAGGATGTCTTGTTCGTCATAACCTCAATTTCCTATTTTTTTGCCCGGAATCTAGATGTCATCGAGACCGATATACTCAACAACACAATCACCCTCGATGCGGCACTGGCAGGCAAGCCGTTCCTGCGGCCCCGCCCCAAAACCCTCCAAAAAGGTCTTTTCGTCCCGACTCATGGGGGACAAATGCTCCGCACCCTCCACCACACGTATGCGGCAGGTTCCACAGGTTCCTGAACGACACCCAAAGGTGATGTCGCAATCAACCTCCTGCGCGAGATCCAGAAAGGTGATCCCCTCGTCCACCTCAACTTCCAGTTTTTCGCTGGCAAAATATATGCGGGCCATGCGGCGGGCCTTTCCATCTAGAAAACTACACAAATTTGCTAAACTTTAAACCCTCTGCCCCATAAGGTCAACGCGGCAAAGAAAGAAATATCCAACCGATTGGAATTTATTAATTGGACTCGAACAACCAAATCCCAAACTCTTTTTCCAGTATGTCCACCATGTCGCTCAGGGGAAGGCCCACCACATTGGTGTAAGACCCATCGATCCGGGACACCATATAAGCCCCCTTACCCTGAATGGCGTAGGAACCTGCTTTATCAAGGGGCTCTCCGGTCTGGACGTAAGCCTCAATTTCCGATTGAGGCATCGGTTTTATGGTGACCGCGGTATGCACCGCCTGAGAACGCTCCGTGATGCGCCGATCCCGATCCACGGCTGTGAGACTCAGGCCGGTCACCACCGTATGGGTTTTACCTGACAGCCGACCGAGCATCCGCACAGCATCGGCCTCATCCTGGGGTTTTTCGAGAACATCCCCATTCAATACCACGATGGTATCGGCACTTAAAATCAGAGTATCCGTCAGGCCATTGCCTTCCCGCCGGATCAATTCCTGCGCCACCCATAGTCCCTTGGATGTGCTGTTGCGCAGGGCATAAACAACCGGATCCTCCCCAGAAAGGCGTTTTTCGTCAAATTCCGGCTTGATGACCGTAAACTTAACACCGATCTGCCGCAAAAGGTCATGCCGTCGCGGAGAAGAACTGCCCAATATGAAGCGATATTGACTGATGGGTATCATGCAAAACTCCGCAGAAGATCGTTGATATCCTCGCCCGTCACCAGGCCCGGACGCAGCATTCGGTAGGTGCCATCCGCCTGAATCTGGATTAGTGTGGAGGCCACAGGGGTTCTCTCATATCCTTCCGTCTTCAAAGGTCTCCATGCTGGTATATGGATGTCTTCAATGCCCTGTACCATACGGCACGCATCGTCATAGGCCACACAGGGTGATTCACCCGAAACATTGACGCTGGTGCTAGGCAATGGATAAGGCAACTGCTCCAGTATCCCCTGCATCCACCGGCAATCGGGTGCAAAATGGGGGACCCGCAGGGCCAGAGTACCACCCGGGCCAAGCAGACCGGTCCAATCGGCATGCACGCTGTTCCAGATCACTGTCAGAGGAGCCGGCCATAATTGCCGCAAAATCGCGGGCCAGGGCCGCGGCAAAGGCTCCCAAAACTGAAAGGCCCGCTCCGCCGAAGAAACCAGTCCAAGGACCGCCTGTTGCATCGGTCGTTTCTTAAAGCGCAACAATGCTTCAAACCCCTGGGAGCCCACGGGATTAAAACCAAGGCCCGGCAGACCGTCAGTGGGGTGAAGACAGAGACGATCCTCTGCCAATGCCCTCATAAATGCCGTTACCACCGGCAGATTGATCCCTGTTTGATCTTTAGCCATGGAAATCGATACGGCTTTTTTTGTCCGCCTCACGCACCTTGGCACTCATGGCCTCGCGATCAGCCTTCAATCGATCCGCAAGTCGGGCATCGTTCAGTGCCAGAATCTGCACCGCTGTCAGAGCGGCATTGTGAAATCCCCCTTTGCCAAAAGGCATGGTGGATACCGGAATGCCACCCGGCATTTGTCCCATCGACAACAAAGCATCAAACCCGGCAGTGGCTTCGGATGCAATCGGCACCGCCAGCACCGGCTTTAAGGTCAGGGCCGCCACAACACCAGCCAGATGCGCGGACTTACCCGCGACACAAATGATGACCTGTCCGCCATCACGGTCAAATTGCTGCACCACCTCGTGCACCACATCGGGAGTCCTATGGGCCGATGCAATGCGAAGGCTGAAGCTCACGCCCATGGACTTCAGGGTTTCCACACCGGTTTGTGTGGCCGGTAAATCAGAGTCACTTCCGAGCAGAATAAGAACCTTGGCCATATGTCGTCACTCCCATCTAAATCGTTGCCGTCCGCAGACGGTAAAAATCACTATTCCTGCACGGCCTCACCGATATCGCGGCGATAACGACACGTGGTCCAATGCGATTGAATTTCGGAAACTTTTTGAAAGGCGCCGGCACGAGCCGCACGAAAATCGCCGGCGCGAGCCACTACCGTCAAAACCCGTCCCCGCCCCATTTCCAAACCCTTTCCGTCCTTTGATGCACGGACTGCTGCACCAAATATCACAGGGGATGGCACCTCATTGCGAAATATTTCACGTGGGAGGTCGCAGGCATCAGCTTCCCCTTCGCCATAGGGATAACCTCGGGAAGCCATCACCACCGCGACCGTGCGATGCGATGTGACCGGCAACTGCCAGCCAAACGCGGCAGCATCGATGGGAAAGCCCACCTTACGGGCCATGAGCGCCCCCCAGTCACGATCGTCGTGAACCGCAAGCACCTGAGCTTCCGGGTCACCAAACCGCACATTGAACTCCACCACCTTGGGTCCCTGTGAGGTCCACATCAGTCCCACATAGAGACACCCGGTGTAGGGAATATCACGGCGTTTCAACTCGGCCAGCAGCGGCTCAACCACCAGCTGATGCACCGTGTCCGACGCATTTTCTGGCAACCAGGGAACCGGTGTATAACAACCCATACCTCCGGTGTTGGGCCCCTGGTCCCCTTCTTCCAGACGTTTATAATCCACGGCGAATCCGAGTGGCGTGGCTCCATCCTGCCCCAGGCAGGAGAAATAGGAACACTCACGGCCGACCAGGAGTTCCTCCACCACCACGGTGGCAGCGGCCGTTTTCATGCCGGTATCATACAGATGATGCAGTCCATTTTTGATATCCTCAACGGACTGACAGACAAAGACCCCCTTACCGGCCGCTAATCCGCTGGCTTTCAGGACCACACCACCCTGCTGCTGCAATTCATGCTGGGCCGCCTCGTCACATTGCGCACGGCTAGATACAGTTACATAGCGGGCTGTAGGAATTCCCGCCGCTGCCATCACGTCTTTGGCAAATGCCTTGGATGATTCAAGTTCTGCACCACGACGAACCGGCCCAAAGACTCGCAAACCCTTGGTCAGAGCAATATCCGCAAGCCCTTCCGCCATCGGCTGCTCGGGCCCCACCACGATAAAATCAATGGCGTTTGCCAAAGCCCGATCACAGAGTTCGTTCCATGAACATCCCTCTGGTGCCTCGAAGCGAACCGCTCCGCTGACTTCCATCGCAGGACCACCAGGCCACACCCATAGGTGTTTCACGACTTTTGAACGGGACAATTTCCAGGAGAGCGCATGCTCACGTGCCCCCGAGCCGATCAGCAGTACCTTCATGCGGGATTTCCCCCCTTTTTCAATCATCTGATAGAACCAAGGGTTTTATCCGTGAAAATAACGGGTTGTCAACCATCTTACGGAACTCTGCGACCGCTGAGATGCCCGCCTAGTAATCTCGGACCTATCCAGGGGGAAAAGCCAGATTTTGCGTTTTTTTGAATTGACACCCCCTGGAATCGGGGCCCAGCTCCCCAAGAACCTGATCGATCGTGCTATAATATTAATAGTCCCACCACCCCGGGACCCATGTCCTGACTTTACAGATTACACAAACAATAATCATGACTTAAAACAAAAAGGGCCGTTCATGAACATGCAGACCGGAAAATACAATCAATGGGGTAACCGCACCGCCGTCGCCATCACGGGATCTCCCAAGGGCCTGGCCATGGAACTGCACGATCGCATGCACCGCCGGGGTTGGACCATCGGCAAAACCACGGCATCCTGCGACTCCGCTTTTTTAGATTTGTCCTCCGGAAAGGCGACATTTTTAATCATCGATGACACCCCATCCCTTCCCCTTTCCCTAGTGCTGCGGCGCCAGCTCAACCATCCGATTGCGTCTTTAACGCCGACCGTCGCCATGTGCATGGAGGTGAACTACCGTGACGTGGAGTGCCTTGCTTCCATTGGCATGCCTGAAATTCTCCAGTACCCCATTACACCGTCCAAATTTATTGAAGTCTTCGAAATGATGGTGCGACGCTGGCTGACGCCACAATACGCAAAGATCCGCATGGCTTCCCAAAAAATCAGTGTCGGCCAAAACCAGCTGGGCATCAAAATGCTCAACCGCATCGCCATCAATCCGAACTTCAACCCCGTCATTGTGCCAACCCTCGCCCACTACCTCCGGGACCAGGAACAGTTCCAAACTTCCGAAAAGATACTGCTGAAAGCCGTCAAACAATTCCCTAAGTCCATGGGAGTTATCCTGGCGTTGGTTGATTTTTATCTGGCGTCAGCCATGCCGGAGATGGCCTTACGACTACTCAACAGCGTCAAGTCGTCTTACAACCACCCCAAGGTGCTGTTCTATGACCTGGCTCAGGCCTACTTGATGCTGAATCAAGCAGAACTGGCGCTCCCCTACCTTGAAAAACTCTACAGTGATGGCGTCATGGTGGAAACCATGCGTGACTACCTGGCCCGCATCTACTATGCCGAAGGACGCATGACGGAGTTCAAAAACATCATCGGCAGCAATCCAAACCTTTTTATCAAGTTCGAGAAGTCGTGGAAAAAGGACATCCTGGGCCAGGATGAGGCTCGCAAAATACCTGCTTAAATCCATCACCACAGAGGATTTTCCTGACTCAAACCACAAGGACTGCCTGATTCATGAATCAACATGCCTCCAATCTTTCCGTCAAACGCCATGCCTTCACGGATCATGCCGGAGGCACTCCTTTTTTTATGACATCGGAGCTCCGAGAGGTTATGGAGCATATTGACGCCTACCTGGAAAGCTGCCCCACATTAATGGTGGTAACCGCCGCCAGTGGACACGGCAAAACCACCTTTGCCAAAGCTCTCCACCAGACTCTGGATACTCGTAAGCATGAACTACTGATGATGTCTCTGTTTCATGGCGAACTTAAGCCCGGCTGGCTGGTCGGTCGACTTCTCAAAGCCGTCCGGGGAACCGCTCAGAAGGAAGCCGTTGACTTGTCCCAATTGGTGGAGCAGCTGGGACCGTGTCTCGATGAACTTGCCGAAGACGGCCGCCGATTAACCGTTGTCATTGACAATGCTCACAAGATTTCCTCCGCGGACGCCCTCGCGGAAATTCATACCCTGATCGATTTACAGGCTGCCGTGGCTCCGTGCCTGAACTTTCTGCTGATTGGTACCGAGAGTCTGCTATCCCAGGTCCTGGCCACACCCTCCCTACGGCATCGTCTAACCTATCAAACTTCGTTGCCTTTGTTGACCGCGGAACAGTGCGCCTCCTACTTACTGATGCGTCTGAAGGAGGTGGATCTAGCGGATGACACCTTTAACTCCGCTGCCATCGAGGAAATTCACAAGGCTAGCGGTGGAATCTTTTCTCTGATAAACATCATTGCGGAAAGCGTCCTTACCGAAGCAGATATCAAAAATATCGATCCCATTGACGCCGTGCATGTACGCGCGGTCTGTCGCCACATGGAAAGCCCATCGAAATCTGCCACGGTAGACGATTCAGCGCGGGCACCCATGCGAGAAGATGAGGATTCCCCCACTCACACCCGAGACTCTTTGCCGCTCAAACAAGAGACACCGAAGTCTCCTGGTTCTCAACGGGGCCCCGTGTCATCTCGCTCCAAAAAATCACCCAGTACCCTGCAAACTTTTTCGGCAGAAGCGGAGCCCAAAAAAGCCCCAGCTAGCCGCAAGACCATACCGGTGGAAAGAGAGCCAGCAAAGAGCGGGTCCACCGCACCCGAAAACCCTGTTGCCAATGTGCCTGCTGCATCATCTCCCCTGGAATCGTTGCCGTCACAGGCATTAGTATCCGGTGGAAAATCAGCACAACCCCATGCTGTTGAACCCATGGCGCCCGCCAAAACAGCGGAACCGGACAAGGAAAAAAAGCAGGGCAAAGGTCGAAGTCCATTGTCTTCTTTATTTTTTAAACGTTAATATCCGATCCGCGGCCGCAGTCGGTTCCGCGAAGGTCGAGGCATGAAACAAGTCGCCCGCAAAATCATCACCATCTTATTCATCCTGACAGCGGTTGGATATCTGATCAATCTTGCGGTTGATAACCCCTACACTTACAAACTGATTCGCACCCTGATCAATGAGAGAGTGGAAAAACAAACTGATTTTGCCGTGAATTTTCAAGCCATATCCGTCCGGGTCTTCCCTCCCGGCATTGACCTCTATGGTTTGAAGGTTTGGACCCATGATCAGGAATCTCCGTCACTGCTGGAGTCCTCTCACATCCGGGTTCGCCTGTCTGTTTGGGCACTGCTGATGGGAGAATTCCGCCTGGGTTTGGCGGAAGTCAACGAACTGTCGTTGCCGCGGGGCCTGGATGCGTTGGTGGATCGGGTCAACAAGATGATTCCGCCGGATCCCCGTAAAAAACCGGAGCCAATGCGTTGGCCTCCCGATTGGCCTGTATTCGTTGAGCGGGTCAAAATAATTAATGCCAATGTTGACCTGCCGGTGAGCGCCTCCAATCCCAATGACCCGTCGATTCTCATGGCAAACCTCAGGGGATGGAATGTGGAGGCCGACTTTTATAATTGGCAGGACTGGCAATTACAGACAGAAGTTCAGTCTCTCAATCTCCACGTCCAGGGGAAGCACCTGATCCAGGATGGCGCTTTTAAAACAAGCCTCTCTTTTGTGCGCAGTAAGGTCAAAACACGGCACCTTAGCCTGAATTCCCACGACCTCAATTTCTCGGGAAGGTTGGATTTGGATCTGGTTCTCGAAAAACCGCCCCAGAAAAACCGTCCCCTGGTGAAACTGCCAGATCGCAATAGCGTCATCTCCGCTTTGGAAATGCGGGGGGCGCTGGAAGTTACCCAGTCGGATTTTTCGGTACTTGGCCGGTACCTTGCGGTCGAACAGACTTCCGGACAGGTGAATGGCCGCGTTAACATCGATGTCAGGATACCACTTGTCGGCAGTATGCCCGTTAAATGGTCGGTGGCGGGGCAGGGTAAAGCCCATGGCGCTCAACTCTCGGGATTCCAGCTTTTCGACAGCGAGACCACGTTTACCATCGACGCAGACAAAATCACTTTTCCCAAACTTGATATCATCAAAGGGAAAAACTTCTATGGAGAGGGTGAAGGTTATATTGCTTTCGACGATGCTTTAAGTTTTGAATTTAAGGCCAAACCGGAAGGTTTGCCCTTCACCGTACTACTGGACGCTGTCACTGTTAAAGACTTCAATGCGGTGGAAGGCGCCATTCATTCAAAGAATCTCCTGATCAAGGGCACAGGCTTTCCATTTCACCTGGATGTCACCGCCAATGCCGAGCTGCGGGAGTTGGACTTTCCTATCCTAAACAATCCCAAAAAACGTTTCAGTCCCCCTCATTGCCAGATGGACATCAGACTGGCAGCTGACAGCGACGCCATTCGTATTCTCAAAAATCAGGGAACTTGCAGCGGTCAAAGCGATCTGCTGCGGCAAAATCTGGAAACCAGCGCTGATCCTGCTGCTGCAGGCCATAGACTGCCGGACTCCGGATATCGCTCACGGGGAAGTCCAATCATTGTGGATGGCATTGCCTGGTTTGGCCCTAAAGGCATGGACCTCAATTTTCAACTGCCAGGGTTTGATGCGGCCCTGATCAGCTACTATCCGCAGCTGGATCTTGGGGGGCAAATCGCAGTCCAGACAAAGATACACGGACCTTATGATGACCTGCTGATTGAGACCAAAGTTGATAGTGAGGACTTACGGCTTGAAAAGCTCCCCCTGGGGGAGGTTCACGCCGATACGATCGTCACAGCAAAAAATCCGCAACTTCTGATCCCAAAAGCGACCGTTTCCCCCAATTCCGGGGGTTACCTCCGTTTAAACCAGTCATTTATCGCTTTTGATGAGCACCTCAATGCTCATCTACAGGGCAAGATTCATAATATTAATCAACAGTGGATCCAATCCCTAATGCAGTCATTCGTGCCGGGGCACTCCATACAGTTCGGCATCCGACGGGGCAGCTTCGATTTAAGGGGTCCGTTGACCTATCCTTTGGCTTATCAAGGCAAATTGAGTGTGCAGGCTCAAAATCTGGTCTTCGATAATACGGTCCTTTTCACGCAATTAAACGCGACGATTGTCGCCACAGAATCCGAGTTTACAACCCGCCGGGTCAGCATATCGCTGGATCGATTCCGCAATGAACTTGAGTTCAGTCTCAATCGCCACAAGCCTTTTTTGCCGGGACGCAGCACCGGAGGATCATGGATCGAAAAACTGGGAGCCAGCCCAAAAGATCACTTTCGCCTGAAGGTTGCCACCCGTCCTGACCCAAAGCAACCGGCACTGTCGACAACAATTGCAGAAGACCACCCCGATACCCTGGGTTCTCTGCCATTTGTGGGAGAATACCTCAAGCAGGCCAGACTGGAAGGTGATTTGGATATCAAAGCAGTGGTAGAGGGAACTTTTGATAAAATGGAGGGGAATTTTGACGCCACCATAAAGCACCCCCGTTTTATGGGAAGCCGCATCGGCCCGATTCGAGCCAAAGGTTTCCTGGATGGCACAAAAATCAATATCCCCATTCTCACCTATTCTGGTGACGCGATGATTGGGCGCCTTAATCTCGATGTGGGTGATAAAGGTATCCCTTACCAATGGTACTTACACTTTAACCGTATGGATCTGCGATCCTTGGGCACCTCGTTCTTCTGGGATGATCCCCGTAACTTTGCCTACTTCACCGGCAATTGGGACATGCGCGGTAAATTCATGGACTTCTGGCGATCACAGGGAAATCTCAGGATTGAAGACATCCAGGTCAATTTTGTGCAGGACGGTACCAGTCGTATCGAAAAATTCGAACTGCACAGCGAGCAGCCCGTCACGATTGAGATGGGCAAAAAAGGCTGGGTCTTTAAAGACAATCAGGATCTATTCCTCAAGGGACGTGAGATAAACCTGCACGTCGCTCTTCCCAGCAACAGACCCCCCGCCGCCACCCATGTGGTAGTAGAAGGCAATCTGGATGTGGCGGTCCTGAAAAGACTACTGCCAGCCATAGAATCCGCCCGCGGTGAAGTAAACTTTAATCTCGCCGTCAAAGGAGATCTGGCAGATCCTGAACTCACCTTTGAGATGACAGATAAAAAAATGGAAACCGTCAATATCAGCCAATGGGAGCCCTTGTCAATCGGCATCACGGATCTTGCACCTGCATTCACCAATATCCGCATCAATATCCGTTTTGCTGATGACAAGCTGGAAATTCGCGAGCTGTCAGCAGACAAAGGCAAGGAGGGGCGACTCTCAGCCCAGGGACGTCTTGACTTTGCCGCGACCGATCCCGAAGCTTCGAAAATACTGATCAACATGCGCCAAGCGGAAATCAGGCGTTTTCCCATCGCCGTATTAAAAACTATGGACCTGACCTTAAGTGGAGACCTTGCCTTGAGTGGCAACCAACTTCCCCTCACACTGGCGGGAAATATCACCGTGGATAAGGCAACATCACAGGGCAACTTTGACATCCGCAACCAGATCCTTGAAATGATCCGCCGGCGACGTTTCAACGCACCGAGCGCCCCAGAGTCCCCCGTGCTGAACCTGGCCCTGCAAGTTAACGCGGACGACTCCATCTACATCAAAAACCGTAACATCGTGGCCAGCCTGTCCGGAAACTTAAGTATCACCGGCAATGAACAGGCTCCGGTGATTCTGGGGCAAGTCCAGATACCCAAGGGACAATTTAGTTACAAACGGGTTTTCGAAATCCAGCGAGGAACCATCACGTTTGACGAAGCAATCTCCCCCCCTGATCCCAAGCTGGACATCATGGGCATAGCCAATGTTTCCACCTACCGCGTTATGGTGACGGTGACCGGACAGGTTTCGGATCCCAAGGTTGCCCTGGCAATCGATCCTCCGACGCGACAGGATGGTACTCCCATTGAAAAGATGGACATCTTACTGCTGCTGACCTCAGGCAAATTGCCGGACCAGGAACGTTCTCTGGGGACCTCGCAAAACGCCGCCAGCGCCGCCAGCAGTGAAGCGCTCAATCTGGTGATCGGCCAGTTTGAAGAGCCCATTGAAAAGATCTTTGACATGTCCGGACAGACTGTCATCCGTCAGGTTTACCTGGACACCTATCCTTCGGAGTTTGATGGCAGGCCGGTGGCCCGCCTGAACCTTCCCATCAATCTCACGGAAGATCTAAACTTCGTTTTGCAGGTTGACGATGATTCCAATATGAAAATATCGTCAGAATATTCACTCCATGAAGGTATATCGGTTTCCGGTAGTTTTGATAAGAAAAAGGAAGATGGAACAACAACGAAAGACAAACAGACGCAACCTGCCGACACCGGGGTGGACCTTAAGTTCCGCTTTAGTTTCCCCTAAGCTGTGCTGGTACGTACTCATCGCCATTGTGCTGGCAGGATTTCCCACCGGGAATCTTGTGGCCAAGCCGTGGGTTTTGGAGCCACGGGACTTACTAGCTCCTACAGCACAAGAGCGCCTGATAGGACGTTATCCCAGCATTGAGAATCCCAACGATCTTGAACTTCTCCTTCAAGCGTTGAGCCGGACCCACCCTTTCCTGGAACTGTCTGCAGTGGATGCCGGTGATCATGTCCGGATTTCCGGTACCAGCGCCCGCAGCATCGGGGAAATATCCATTAAGCTGACCACCCGAAACTTCCAGAACGAGCTTCAATCCCGTCTTTACCGCTACATCGGGCAGGTGGACTCCCCAGAGAATCGCTCCCGCATCGAGCTGGAAATCAAGCGATATCTGGAAAGTCGCGGTTTTTTCCGGACCCGCATCGCACTGGAAGTGGAATCCGTGAAAACCTGGCAGAGTTATCGCATTTTTGTCGATGAGGATTACCCCTGCCGCTTGAATCGCCTTGTCAGCCCGTTTTCGGTCCCCCGCGATGCAACGTTGGACATCAAGATTGGCGATATTTGTGATGAGGAAGAGATCAAACAGAAATTATTGAAATTTGAAGAAGATGTTCGACAATTAGGCTATAAACAGGCCAGAATACTTAAACCTAGAATCCAATATAACACGGCCAATAATACCGGCATTCTAACGCTGGATGGCTCGTTGGGGGATCGGGTTACCTACGTGGTGGACAGCCCGGTGCAAAAGCTCTTCTCTGATGAATTGGGTAACTTCGATAGTGACGACATTGACCCCGAAGCCATGGTTACTGAAATCACCCGTCGTTACCAAACCGCCGGTTATGCTGACGTCGAGGTTTCTCCTCCCAAGCGAAGGACGGAGGGGGGTGATCGTGTCACATACACCTACCAGGTTGAGCCCGGCCCTCTATACCTCATCACCGATGTGCAAATCGAAGGCGCTACCGTATTGGGTAAAGATGAAGTCCTGGAAACCATGGATCTTGTATCGATCCTTAAGATCGAATATCCACCCCTCAACTATGAAAAGATCCGTGAAGGTATGGAATCCCTGAAGTCCCGCTATAGCACCCTAGGCTACTGGGACTTTAAAGTGGCGTTCCCCCGGATTACCAAAGATCCCAAGAATGGCACCGCCAAACTCGTCTATGTCATCTCAGAAGGAAAAAAGAGGATATTTGACGGCCTGTTGACGCAGGGTAACATCACCTTCAGTCACGAGGAAATTCGGGAACTATTACCTCTGAAAACCAACGATGCATTGGTTTGGGCTGATCTCGTGCAGTTTGAACAAAAACTACGCTCCAGTTATAACCGCGCAGGATTTTTGTATGCTACCTTTAAAATCGATCTCATTCAAAGTCAGGGTTTGCGCGATATCCCCACAAAAATCAGTTTGACCATTGAAGAAAGCCGTCGGGTTAAAATCGGGGAAATCACTATCACGGGCTTGGTGACCACTCACCCCGTCGTCGTGCAACGGGAACTGCGCTTCAAAACAGGAGACTGGTATAACCCGGACAAGATCGAAGAGACCCGCACAGCACTCGTGGGTTTGGGACTATTCAGCACCGTCAACATCATACCATCCGATAGCAGCGCCCTGGCAGAAACCAGCGAAAATATCCCCTATACCATCACGGTACGTGAAGGCAAACCCGGCAGCGTAACTTTCGGACCCGGGTGGTCTTTGATCGATGGTGGTCGCTACACACTGGAGTCGTCCTATAACAACATCGGTGGTGTTGGACGCCAGGTGTTCATGAAAAGCAGCTTCAGTGAACAAAAGTCGCAGGAGTCGCTGGGTCATAAAACTTTGCTTGGCCGTACCATCACGGTCGGCTATATCGAACCTTATATATTCGATTGGCCAGTTAACGGTGCTATCACGGTTGGGCACAAAGCCGAGGCTGGCATTGGACGATGGGACCTGTCTCGTTCTGGCGAAGTCTCACTTACCCATACCCTGCGTTCCTGGATTCCCGGCGCTAAACTCATCACTTTTTATGGCCAGAAGATCACGATCGAAGAAGCGGAAGAGGCACAAAAACGCAGCCTTGTGGCCACGGGTGACGTGCGCACCGGCCGCGTCGGGGTGGGATTCAATTTTGACCGCCGCAACAACCTCAGCTGGCCCACGGAGGGGTATACCTTTAACTCCGAAGTCAGCTGGGCCCGTTACTACCTGGGTGGTGACTTACAATACTTCCGCTGGGATTTTGGCAACAACTATTACTATGAATTGTACAAAAATTGGGTTGCTGCAGTGGGATACAGTTTTTCAGCTTTTGAAAATGTGGAACGCCGTGGTGCCATCCCTGATCTTCTTCCCTCCAGCGAGCGCCTCTATGCCGGTGGAGCCGAATCCAACCGCGGCTTTCGCCAAAACTCACTGGGGCCAATTTTCGACTATTATGACGCCGAAGAAGGAGAACGCACCCAACTGGAATCAGGAGGCTCAAAAAGAGCGGTGTATCGAGCGGAACTTCGTTACCAAATAATTCAGGACACCATGGCGATCTCCGGTTTCATGGATGCCAGCAACACTTTTTTTTCACCGCAGGAACACCTGCGCTTTCGCCAGGATTTTGCCCGACAGGAAACCGAGCCAGGACGCGCCCCTGCGACAATCCTGGATAACGAACCCTATGACTTCAGTCACCTGCTCCAGGATCCCACGATCATCTGGACGCGAAATTATACCTCTTACGGATTGTCCCTTAACTACCTGACCCCTTTGGGATCCTTTAACCTCTCGTATGGAATTCCCTTTAAACGCTGCCCAACTCCCGACAGCATCTGTGACGTTCCGCGGGGTAAAAGCGGCCCCCCACTCACCAGCGGGGTGTTCCACGTCAACGTGGGAGCCACTTTCTAGAACTCATTTCTAAACCTCAGATGCTAGGCGTCGAGGAGCGCTGGCGCGGAGTTTACGCCGGGTAAATGAGCACCGACGCGACGAAGACAACAACGCAGATGGGGTTTAGAAATGAGTTCTAGGGCATCCAAGCGGATGCCTCCCAAACAAACACCGAAGCATTGTGGAAATCATCGGAAAAACGGGTACTGAGCCAAAGTCGATCATCCGGATCAATCATGACATTGCGGATCTCTTTGACCTCTTTAGGCAGTGTGATCTCCCGTTCAAAGGGCACATGATAGCAGGACTGGAAGCGGTAGATCAGTATCCGATGCCCTTTGGCATCCCCCAGCACGATCCTTCGACTCTTTTGACTAAGGCCTAGTCCGGCCAATTCGATTTTGTCGAGATCAGGACCTCCTGCCAGAAAACACTGCCGATCGACTTCACAATAACCCGGATGCTCCTTCGGACACCGCACGGTGACCAAGGGATATCCGGGTATACGGGTGGCCATCAGGAAAGGATGAACTCTGGCGGAGGCCCATTGATCCGGCACACGAACCATACCAGCACCAACGATTTCCCGGTCTATCCGCAAACGAAATCCTTTGATAAATTTGTCCCGTGTGATCGCCACCTCGTGCCGTGTCGGCTCCCCCCGCGGATCGGGAAAGGGCCGAATCTTGTCGATAACCATGGTTTGCACAAAGGCCGAAGGTCCCGCTTTTGGATCAAAGACGATCGCACGCATCCTCTTGCCATCGAGCCAGATCGTGCGCGGACCTTCCAACACTCCCGCTGTCCAGACTCCATCCCCCACCTTTTCACCAAAGGGAAGTCGCTCGCTCTGGGATAAATCGTTTTTTCCCACATCAAAAGCTTTACGGGAGTCAGGAGCAGCCGCGTCAAATTTGGTCTTAATATAAAAATTACCCTGGAATGGGGCCATTAACAGGTGTTCTCCTGCCAAAATCATGGGCCCAAGATCACTCTCGATGGCGGGCTGTGCATATTTCAGTTTCATCCAATCCAATTTAGTTTTCGCCTCAACGGCGTACGCTAAAGGATTGGTCATATTCACAATAAATGCCGACACTACCAAGAGAAGCGAGTGCTTGCCACATATACGGTCTTTCATATTCCCCTCCCCACCGCAGGATCACTTCTATGATAAAATAGAAAGACATAAACCTGCCACTTGTTCCGATGCGGAGATACGACACATGGTTGCAAAAAACTCCCCCGCGGCCGCTAGTTTTCTGGAGGCCAAGAGTACCGAAGATCGTCTACGAATCCTGCAACAGCTGACCGATGATAGCAGCCGACTGCCTCTATCATTGACGGAAGACCTCTTCTGCCTCAATCTGCAACCGCGCCTGCAAGGGGCGTTGCTTAAAGCAACCACGGCCCCGACCCGGTTGGAGCTGGAAGATTTTCTGACTGCTAATCTGCGGCAGTGGGATCAGAACGTCGCGGCCATTGCTCTGTGGGAATGGGCATTACGCACCGACTGTGTTCTTTGGCATCGCGTGCTCCCCTTGGCTCATGACCCTCGCATAGCGCAGCGGGTCGGTTACACCTTGCTTGATCTCGCCTGGTACAGCGCGGGAGATGAGCTGGTCCGGACCTTTGCCAATTTGGAGGGTCTGGAGGGCCTGTCACCCGCATTTCAAGCCATCCTGCTCTATCGTGCCGTTCAATGGGACACCCCCTCTGATCGCTTGCAGACTATCGCTCTCAAAATGCTGGATGAGCTGCACCAAAATCCCTTTCCCGGCGAAAAGACCATCCCCTATGCCATCGCTTATCTGTTGCGTTTTGAACCTGCAAGCATCCAAAAATCCCAGTTCTTTACCAACATTCAAGGGATGTGGCCGGATCTGGCGCGGTGGTTTACCCGGGCCAGCCAGAGTGGCGATCAAATCAGCGAACTTGAACATCAACTCAAAAAAAAGAAGGCGCCAGCGCTGGCGTTTTGGATGGATCACTGGCCTCACCTCTGGGATCGTCATAAAATTCAGGCTGACCTGCTCAGAGAGTGTCTTAACGCATTTATACAAGCCCCCAAGACAGGGGATTTAGCCGATGCCGCTAAAGCCTGGGAGCTTTTTGCCGGCATCCCCACCCCCGTGATGGAGCAATGTCTGTTGGGCATGGACAGTGATACAACATTGGCAGCTGCACTCGGATTGGTGGGCAACCTGCTCAACACCCGTGCCCCGCTCAGCCTTCTTGATAATATCAAAGACCGACTGACCGCCAGCAATGACCCGGCAGCATTTGTTGCGGCACTACCGCAAAGGTTTCGCATCCAGTTGAATCAAGACGCTAAACCCGGCAGTGTGTTTTACCGTGTGTTTGAAGAGCAACGTTTTGTTCTGCAAACGACGCAAACAGATATCAGCTTTACCAGCTTATTTGAAAAACAAAATTCAGTCGCCGGGGAAGACGGCGAGCGCCGAACTTTCATGAACCTGGCCTATCGGGAAACATCCTTAGCACCCAAACAGGCAAACCCGGCGACGTATTGGGGAGCCTTGACCAATGCCTGGATTCAGCCGGAACCCAAACAAATTCCGACCATAGCCCAGTTGGCCCGACAGGCGTCACCCCTGTTTCAGATCTGTTACCTGCACACGCTGGGTCGCTTTCAACACAATGACGAGGCTGCCCTCAAACTCCTGGATTTTATTCGCACCAGTGATGAGGACATTCTGGCCGCCGTGGTCCGGGCGCTGGCCGGCATCGGCACACAGCGGGCTCTTCAGGAGTTGATCTCTTTTTTAACTCGTCCCAATATCACCACTAACACCCAAATGGAGATCATCCAGATTCTGCAACAAGCGGACCTCTCCCAACTGCAAAAGGAATTGCGTTCGACGATATCCGACCTGCAGGCTGCCCCCAGCGCGGAAAGTCCGGCTTGGGATGTTAAGGAATCGTTGGCAAGTCTCTTGTCCATCGACCCTGAGACCCAGAGCGTGGTTTCTCCAGCTGCTCCCAGCAGTGATCAATCGTCACCGTCTACCGAAACACTGGATCAGTTGCTCCAGAATAAAATTCCCAACTATGTGCGGCTATCCAGCGAAATCAAGCGAGCGTTACGTACGGCGCAGTTTTTTCATCTCAAGGTTCAAGGGGCGCGGGACCTACACACCATCGACCTCATCCCTGCTATCGACATGCAGTACAAAGCTCTGGAGCTCTTGTTTCGTGAGAATTTTGAGGCATCCTGTTCCGACGTGATTTCCCAGGGTGTAATCGGTCGCAAATTGGATGTCATCGGCTACGCCCGACCGATACCTCCCGCGATGGATGAATTCGAGCGTTTTATTGAAACCCTAGACGTCGTCAAAACCATCCCGTTTTTCTCCAAGTTCAAACTTCGCAAAATGCTACGAGCCATCTGCCAGTTCCGTCCGGGCAAACGCTTTACCCTGGATGGACTCAAAGCTTTTGCTTTGTTTTTCCTGTGCTTCAGCCGCAAGGAATGTCGCTACGGCCTGGCCAATCTCTTTCCTCTGCCAACGATGAACGACCGACAATTGGCGGAATTTTGTAAGATGCTGCACGTTTTTCAGGACTTCCGTAACCGTGCGGCTCACGAGGGTTTTCACCCGGACGCCAGCAACGACTTAGACAAGATATGGCGTGACACCGCTGAAATCATTCAGCACGCGGTGGCCATCAAACAATCGCTTGATGAATTGCAGGCCAACATGGTTGCCGGAGCAGCACCCTCCAGCAAGTCTCAACCCACCGTGATACACAAAAGAGTGTCTTGACGAGCCTGGCCCCGACCTACCCGAGGCTAGGGAATCGCATCTGCGGGTGCGTCGTCCCTCTGCCCTCTATTTAGGCAAGCTATTTATCTAATGGTTAAAGGCCATTACATAATAATTTTCAAGTTTCCCGCTCCCCAGCTCAGCCTCACGGTTGTTGTCGCCCGTCAAAAATGGTATCTACCTTCAATCATAGAAAAATTCCGGGAATTAAGAACCCTCCGGAAAATCTGTCCCTGGTTGTTGCAACGACCTCGTTCGATAGGAGTCATACATGTC
>JAKQGS010000360.1 GCA_029556045.1 Pseudomonadota bacterium
TCTCAATCAGGCCCGTTTACCCATGAAGGTGATCAATGCGGATGCGGAGGTGGCGGATGAGATTCCCCCATCGGAGATCAGTCCCCCTCCGGTGGAAGCTCACGGTACCGCAAGAGCGCCCGCCGGGTCGGTTGCGCCAGCTCCTGCAGCGGGGTCGCCAGCTCCGACAGCCCCTGCACCTGAGACGCCTGCCCCGACGGCTGAGGAGGCAGCACCTCTGCCCACCACGCCGGCCCCGATCGAAGCGGCTCCCCAGGTGGAAGGGGATACCCGGGTGATCGATGAACCGCCGCCCTTAAATAAGCAGAAAGAGGAGGAGGAGCCAGCCTATATCGAGGATCAGTTGTGGTAATGTCTGGTTTTTAATAACAAACTAATATATATGAGATTTGTTTTAAAATAATTGAAGCGGTGGGTGTTTTCTGTTAGGATGCGCTCTTCGCCGAGCGCACTTGCGGAAAGGTCCAGTATGAGCCGTTCTTTTCGTCGATCTCAGGAATTATTTCAAGAGGCAAAACACCTCATCCCCGGTGGCGTCAATTCTCCCGTGCGGGCCTTTGGTTCGGTCGGCGGTGAACCGCTGTTTATTGAGCGGGGAGAGGGTGCCTATATCCAAGACGTGGATGGTAACCGTTATGTCGACTTTGTGGGAAGCTGGGGCCCGATGATTCTGGGTCACGCGCACCCGGAAGTCGTGGATGTTGTCAAAAAGACGGCGGAAAAGGGATTTTCGTTCGGAGCCCCCACAGCCGGGGAAAGCCAGTTGGCCCGCAAGGTCATGGAGCTGATGCCCTCGCTGGAAATGGTGCGGTTTGTCTCCAGCGGCACCGAAGCGTGTATGTCGGCGCTGCGACTGGCCCGTGGCTACACGGGTCGGGAAAAGTTCATTAAGTTTACCGGTTGCTATCACGGTCATGCGGACATGCTGTTGGTCAAAGCCGGCTCCGGTGTGGCCACCCTCGGCATTCCCGGAAGCCCCGGTGTGCCAGAGGGGGCGGTGAAGGATACCCTGGTGGCACCTTTCAACGATCTGGCGGCGGTGCGTGAGCTGTTTCAGGCACATCCAAAATCTATCGCGGCGGTCATCATCGAGCCCATCGTGGGTAATGCGGGATTTATTCGCCCGGTTGCAGGGTTTCTGGAAGGTCTGCGGGAGATTTGCACTGAGTTTGGTGCGCTTTTCATCTTTGACGAAGTCATGACCGGATTTCGTGTGGGATTAGGCGGGGTGCAAGGGTTGCACGGCATCAAGCCGGATATTACGACACTGGGCAAAGTGATCGGCGGCGGCATGCCGATTGCGGCCTATGGCGGACGCCGCGATATCATGGCCAAAGTGGCCCCATCCGGGCCGATCTACCAGGCTGGCACATTGTCCGGCAATCCCCTGGCGGTGCAGTGCGGCCTGAAGACCCTGGACCTGCTGCAAAACAAATACAGCTTTAAATCCCTGGCCGCCACCACCCAGCGTTTTATGAACGGTCTGGCGGAAGCTGCCAAAGCCAAGGGTTTGCCCTTTGTCACCGATTGTGAGGGTGGCATGTTTGGATTCTTCTTTCACGATCGCAAGGTCACCAGCTACGAAGATGCCGCCCAGTGTCACAAGGAGCGGTTTAATCGCTTTTTCTGGGGCATGCTCCAGCGGGGTGTTTATCTGGCCCCGTCCGCGTTTGAAGCCGGATTTGTCTCGATGGTCCATGGTGACGCGGAGATCGATGCCGCGTTGCAGGCGGCCCGTGACGTCATGGCGGAGCTAAACTAACGCCATAGATCGGAAGAG
>JAKQGS010000361.1 GCA_029556045.1 Pseudomonadota bacterium
TCGCCCCGGCTTAACACCAGCTGAGCCAGGGGATCATTTTTTGCGATGATCTCGGAGGACGTTAAGTTACGACCGCTCATATCCTCGATTTGACATAGATTTTGAATTGAATCGTCCGCAGATGCGGTGTCAGTCGAGGCATTTCTTGTTTTGCAGCCCAATGAGACCGAGATCAGTGCCCAGACAATAGCAAATTGAATACGAGTCACCATGCTCTCACGACCTCATGCGACGGGGGATATTGAAACACTTTTTAGTATTCGGTGGATTTATGCTAAGAGGCATCACCAATCAAGTCAAGCAAATTGCCATGGAATCCAGGTGAAACGAATACTCAATACGTAACCACATAACCATACTTTAATATCTTTATTTTCAGCGCCTTACCTTCACACTCAGCATGATTGACTTACATTGTCACACAGGGGTATTCTCAATGCCATCACGCCGGCACCGAGGAGCCCTTTGCACTTGGATCTTTTCCACACGCCAACACTTTTTCTGGATTGCCAGACCACCGGTTCCAATCCGGACCAATCCCACTTGCTGGAATTGGGTTGGGGGTTGGGAACCGCGCGAAGTGAAATCGCCATCCACTCGTCCCTGCTGCGGCTACCGGAGGGTGCCGTGATTCCCCGAGCGATTTCGCAACTGACCGGCATTACCGACAACATGACAGAATCTGGCACCACCATAGAAATCGTGATGGAGGAAATTCAAACTACCCTGAGCCAATATAGCGACCCAGAGAGCGTGCAGCAGCCTTTGCCGAAACTGGCAAGCCCCTGCGTCATGCATTTTGCCCGCTTTGAGCAGGCATTCATCGGGACGTGGCTGCCGGATGAATCGTCCGGATATCCGGTCATCTGCACCTATGAGATCGCCCGTCGCCTTTTTCCCGATCTCCCTTCCCGCAGCCTCAGGGCCCTGTCGGGATTTTTAGGGTTTCCCATCTCCAACCTCAAACGCTCCGCCCATCATGTGGAAGCCACCATCATCATTTGGCGTGAGTTGCTGAATATTCTGCAGGATCAGGAGGGATTACAAACCTTTGAAGATCTCACAACGTGGTTACGGGAAACCCCGGTCCCCAAAGCGGGGCGCAAGCAATACGGGGTTGCGGACAACCTGCGATTAAACCTCCCCGATCAACCGGGGATCTACCAGATGCTGAATCAACGGCAGGATATTCTTTATGTGGGAAAGGCGACATCCCTGAAGAGTCGTGTCAATAGTTACTTTCGCGGGCGTCAAAGCAAGGGCTCTCGCCTCAACGAAATGATTGCGCAGATCAAGGATATCCGCGTGCAGGTCTGTGCCAATCCCATCGAGGCCGCTCTGGTGGAATCAGATCTGATCAAACGGTTCGATCCCCCCTATAATCGCGCTCTGAAATCCGGACAACGGCAACTGGCGTACCTGACCAGCCAACACGAAGTTACCGAGGATCCCGTCCGGGCGGCCTGGGGTCCTTTTGGCTCCCGCAGTTTGCTCGATGTCTGCCAGACCCTGCGGGAAGCCCTGATCCACGATGTACCCCCGCAGTGGGACTGGTTGGAACTGGAGCCTGAGATTGTGGCGCAGGGGCTTGCCCTGTTTCGGCAGCAATTCCCCTTTGACGCCGCTCCCTTGAAGTCATGGGAACATATCCTGCTGTCCTGTTGGAAATTGCGGGAGGAGGAGGCGTCGGAGGTTGCGGAAGAGGAGGGCGAGGACGTAGATGATGAGGCAACATCGGCGCACATTGTCACACCAGAATCGTTTTATCGCCTCTGTGTTCACACCCTGGCGGGTGTGGCCCGACGAGCCCACCGCAGCCGCTGGCTGACCTGGATGCTGGAGTCGGTCATTCTTTGGCGAACAGAGGCTGGGCAGTCGTGGCAACAGCTGACGCTGGTGCACGGTGAAGGAAGCTGGTCACAGCACGAACGCAAGCCTCGTAAGGTCACACCTCCTCCCTATTGGCAGGACCCACTCTCGCGGCGGCGCCCCCTATGGGATGTGGCCACTTACGATCGTCTCAATATCCTGGTCACAGAACTTGGCAAGTTGATGCGGGCCGGGGCGGAGGTTCGGATGACGCTCGATCCCTATCGGATTCTGGATGAAAAAATTCTGGGAAAATTTTTGTTCCCAGGGGGTTCCCATGCCCACTCTTAAGCTGGCCGTGAAAGATCTCGCCCTTCCGATTCTAAAGCGCGGCAGCATTCGCCGCTCGGGGTTGTTTAACGAACCCGACATCGGTGCCGCTCTGCATACCGTGATTCAAAACAGCTATAAGGATGATGAATCCTATCAAAGGGAAGTCCACTTGACGGGAGAATTCCAGGCGGGTGACTATAACTTTAAAATCAGCGGTCGGGCTGACGGCCTGTTTGCCACAGAAACGCCCCTGATCGAAGAAATCAAAACCACGTTTTCCAGCCATGCACTCATGAAGCTGCTGGAGGATGATGCCGAGCATCCCTATCGCCTGCAGACACAGGTCTATGGACACCTCTATTATCTTAAAACCGGACTGATCCCCCAATGCCGCATTCTGGTGTATTCCCTGGTGGATCAAGCCCAGACTTTTTTTGAAGTTGCTTATGATCCCGCCGACTTCCCGCCGATGCTCCTCCTCCACCAGTTGCTGCAACTTCTGGCGGAGGAGCATCGGCGGGAAAAACGACGTGTTCGCCGCATCAAACTCGCCGAAAATCTGGCGTTTCCCTTTGCCCAGTCCCGTCCCCACCAGGACGCCCTGCTGGCTGCTGTGCGGGATGCTTGTGTCGGTGGTACCTCACTGATGGTGCAAGCCCCCACGGGGATCGGCAAAACTATGGGCACCCTGCTGCCAGCCCTCAAGGAGGCCACGTCCCGCGGCTCGCAGCTGATTTATCTTGCTCCCAAAAACGCGCAGTTTGAAGTGGCGGTGGACGCGGTAAAGACTTTACAGGAAGCCGGTTATCCCATCAAACTTCTGGTGCTCACCGCTCAATCAAAGATGTGCCTGCATGACCAGACCGAATGCCAACCGGAAGGTTGCCCCTACGGTCAGGGGTATTATGATCGATTGAACGAAATCAAGATTCTCGATAAAGCCCGCAAGCAGGGACTATTGGACAAGAGCCGCCTGCTACAGATGGGACGACGGCATCAGGTGTGTGCGTACGAACTCAGTATGGAAATGATTGAGAATGCTGACATCATTGTGGGGGACTATAACTACGTCTTCGGCCACCAAGCCGGTCTCAGCCGGATCTTTATGGACCGCCCCAAAGGAGAGGCCCCCAATCTGGTGATCGATGAAGCCCACAATCTTTACCAACGGGGGATGGATTATTATTCCCCATCATTTGAAATCCGCGACATCGAAGCGGCATGTGCGACCGAAGTACCCAAAGATCTGGAAAAGAAGTGGAAGAATCTGACTCAGCGTATCCTCAAACTACTGGACTCCCAACGCCCTGCCACCAAAAGGTCCCAGGTTGTGGCGCTGGATGTTAAAAAATTTGAAGACATCCAGTCCCGGCTTTTGGGATTTTTCCTGGACTATCTGGCCAGCGTCAAAGAACTGGCCCGGCACGACAGGATTTTGCAGCTCTATCGATCCTGGAACGAATTTTCTATCATGCTGAGTCTGGCGGAGGATGAATCACCGGTTTCCTGGGTTTTTGATCAGGGAGGAGAGCGACTCACCATCACCTGCTGCAATGCCTCCCGTCACCTCAAAAACCGCATGGCTCATTTCAATAGCGTGGTGGCCTTTTCCGCCACACTGAAACCCGCAAACTTTTACCGGCAGCTGTCGGGATTCAGCGAAGACACGCCGTTTATGGAATTTCCCACCGCGTTTCCCCCGGAAAACAGGAAACTCCTGATCATCCCGCAAGTTTCAACCGCCTATCGGGACCGGGAGCGCAATTATTCCAAGATCGCCGAAGCCATCAGCCGTCTAATGGCCCAGGAACCAGGTCACTATCTGGCCTTTTTTCCGAGTTTTCAATTCATTGCGGCACTGCGTCCGCACCTGCAGTTGCCGGACTACCGCATCCTTTGCCAGGAATCCTCTATGAGCGCCGATCAGGCCCAGAACTTTATCCTCCATTTAGATCAGGATGAAGAACCGATTCTTATTTTGGCGGTGCAAGGTGGCATGCTGGCGGAGGGTATTGATTATGACAGTCCGACCCTCAAGGGTGTGTTTGTGGTGGGACCGGGAATTCCATCCATCAGCTACGAACGGGATATCCTTAGGGACTACTACGAACGAACCTTTGGCCATGGTTTTGCCTACGCCTATATCTATCCCGGCATGGCGAAATCCATTCAGGCAGCTGGTCGGGTCATACGCTCCGAGACCAAACGGGGTCTGGTTGTGCTGATGGACCATCGTTTTGTGCAGCCAGAATATAGCACCGCCATGCCATCCTATTGGTTCCATGAGTCACCCCAGGAGTTGGTGCAGGCGGGGCTGTTGGGAATTGTTAAAAGTTTTTGGAAGACACCACAACCTGCGTTCTCCCAACACCCAGCGTCTGATCTTGCAGGGGAGGCGGTTCCGTGACCGCTGTTCGTCTGCCCATCGATGCCCATCTCGCGGCGTTGCAGGACGCTGTTCGTCAGCATGCCTCCGTCATCATCAAGGCGGAACCAGGCACAGGTAAAACGACGCGGGTTCCCCCGGCGCTGTTGGATGTGCTACCAGGGAAAATTCTGGTCTTGGAACCGCGACGTCTGGCGGCCCGACTGTCCGCACAACGTATCGCGCAAGAGCGGGGGCAAACTCTGGGGGATGAGGTCGGCTATCGGGTGCGATTTGACGCCCGGGAATCCGCCCGCACACGATTGAGCTTTCTCACGGAAGGTCTTTTTTTGCGGATCCTCTATGACAATCCCTCATTGGACGGGGTGTCGGCGGTGATTCTGGATGAATTTCATGAGCGCAATATCCAGACCGATCTGGCGATCGCCCTCTGCCGCAAACTGCAACTCACGTCCCGACCGGATTTGAAATTGATTGTGATGTCTGCAACGTTGGATACTGCGTCTTTGGAAACCTATCTGGATCAATGCCGTAGTTTTGATATCAAGGGGCGCACCTTTCCCGTCCAGGTGCATTATGCTCCTCCCCTGCCGCAGGACAGTTTGGAAAAGTCCGTACTGTTTGCAGTGGATCGGTTGGTGGTGGAGTCTGCCTGTACCGGCGATGTCCTGGTTTTTTTAACGGGCCGACGGGATATCGACCGGGTCGCTGGTTACCTCGAGAGTCAATTGCCCGCCGCCACGTATGACGTCCTTCCGCTCACTGCAGAACTCCCGGAATCTCTGCAGGCGCGGGTTTTTAATCCCTCACCACGGCGTAAGATTATCCTCGCCACCAACGTGGCGGAAACTTCCGTGACACTTCCCAATGTTACTGCCGTTATCGATAGCGGTCTGGCTAAAATCGCCTCCCACGCCCCTTGGAGTGGCATGCCTACCCTCGAAGTGAAACGCATCAGTCAGGCTTCGGCAGAACAGCGGGCTGGACGGGCTGGACGAACAGCCCCGGGTGTTGTGTTGCGGCTGTATAGCGAACAGGATTTTCTGGGGCGTCCCCGTTATACCCCCCCCGACATCGAACGCCTCGATCTGACGCCCTATCTGCTGGACATCCTGGTATGGCATCACCGGATCAGCGATGACGATACAGGGAGCACCACTGATTTCATAAACCTGCTCCCCTGGTTTGAAAAACCCAATGCCGCCACAACAGCCTCTGCCATGAGGGTATTGCAGTATTTGGGGGCTATCGATGCCCATGGCGCCTTGACGGATCTTGCACCGGAACTTTCCCGCCTGCCGATTCATCCTCGTCTGGCCCGCATGATCCTTGAGGGTATGGCCACGAACTATGCCCCCCACGCTCTTTTGGGAGCAGTCATATTGCGCGAGGATTTTATTTGGGAGCCGGGGCGCCCACCTCATACCCATGGTGGTCCCTGTGATCTGGGACTGCAGATCGACGCCATGATCCAGAAGATTTCCGGTCGTGGCCATGGGAACAAAGCAGGCATTGACGAACGTAAGGTGCCCCGCATTCGGCAGATGATCCAAAGTTTGAGCCAGCGGCTGGGAATTCCCCACACCATTCCATCTGAACCCGCCGATCACTCCCGATTAGCCCCCTGCCTCCTTGCGGGGTTTCCGGACCGTGTTGCCAAACGTCGCAAAGCTGCCAACCGTCACCACGATGGTGCCGGGCATTATCATTTATGTCTGGGACGGGGAGGTATGCTGGATCGCAGCAGTGTGGTGCGACAGTCCGAATATATTGTGGTCCTGGATGGACAGGAAAGCCTGCAAAAGGATGGGGCGCAATCGATTCTGATTCGTTACGCCTCGCAAATGGAGCCTGCGTGGTTGATGCGTCCTGCCCTTCCGCTCTTTCAGGAAGTTCCCCAGGACGAGTTTCAATCGCACCTGGGTAAATATCAGTCTTTTATAATCCGGACCTATGGCCAGCTGGAGATCGAACGTTCCCTGGTGGCGGCAACCCCATCGCCGCAGCAAGGACAACTCAGTCAAATCCTGAAAGATCGCTGGCCATTCCCATTTGAGGATGCCGGTGATCTCGTGCGTTATCACGTCAAAGCAGCCCTGATCCGCTCGTTGGGCTTCGATGAATCCCTGCCTGAATTCTCGGGGGAAATGCTGGAGCTCCTGCAGGAATGCATCTGCGAGGGTAAAAAGACTCTTCGCGATATCACCAGCCGTCCTTTGACGGAATATATCCAGGATCAGCTGACCTGGGAGCAAAACAATCTCCTGCGCTCCCTCACTCCGGACTCCATTCAACTCCAGGGGAGTCGCAGATTGCATATCCACTATGAAGCTGATAAAGGCCCCTGGATCGAGGGATATATCCAGGATTTTTTTGGCCAGACGGCAACACCGGCAATATTGGGGGGACGACAGCCATTGGTGATCCATTTTCTAGGCCCCAATAAAAAACCGCTGCAGGTCACCGCCGATCTTCCGGGCTTTTGGGTCCGTTCGTACCCTGCCGTCAAAAAGGAACTGGAGAGGCGTTACCCCCGTCACTTTTGGCCGGAAAATCCCGGGACAGCCGCATCCATGCTGCACAAGCCTAGAAATCTCCCTCGTACAAAAATTTAATTCCCCTCCATGAACCGTCTATGCCCAACATCTTTTATCTTTAATATCAAAATCTTACCAATCATCTTCCAGATATCCCAAAAAAAACTCAATTTATAAAGCCCCTTTCCGATGTTGGCCTTAGATGCTCCCAGGACCGTAGCTGGCAGTCTTACAACACGTAAGAAATGAAACGATTAAAAACCATGGGTCATGATGTCACAAACAAGCCAATAGGTTCTCCGCTCAACCCTCGATCGGAACGGGGCGCTGCCATGATCAGTTATCTGGCGGCTTTTTCGCTATTCGTCCTGGCCTCTGTGCACATCATCCAGAATTTTTCTCTGATCAAAGAAGGCCAGATGCTGGCGGAAGCCTCCAGCACTCTCTTTGACAAGGATCAGTTGGTTCGCCATGAGATCAGTAAAGTTTTACAGGTATTCCAGAAACGTATCACCGAACTGGATGTCTCTGTTCAATGCACGCCGGCCACGACCTACCCCAATTTCATCAATGTGGTGCAGGCCCGTTTTGGCCTCAATAATCTGGTATTTTTTGGACGTTTGCAGGATATTCGCACGGAAGCCAACTTCCCGGCTGCGGTCGGCACCGCCATCGATACCCTCAAATCCGCCAGCCAAACGTCCGTGGCATCGGGAAAAGCCAATGCCTTTGCCACCAATGTGTTGAATGGCCTGAATCGCTGCGACACCCGCCAGTCCATCCTCAAAACGGGTATGGCCACTCTGGCGGGTCGCAACTCCTTTTACTTGTGCGGCTATGCCCAGGACTTTTTTGTAGAGGTTAAGGCAACGTTCTGGGATTTCAACGTGGATCAGCCCATGGCCTGCAATGCCATGAATGAACGAACAGGACGGGGTCTCCAGGCGGTTTACAATGCGTATTATTTCCGACGCATTCCGCAGGGAGCGAACAAATTCCCATACTCCGTCCGCACCCATAAGGGGAAACTTTATGTGGCAAAGAATGTTTGGTCGAACAATTAAGTGGCTTGGCACACCGTTCGTCGGCAAAGGCCTCCGCAGCGAGGACGGGGTTGTTCCTGTTCTGGTGGCGGCAGGTCTGGCGGCAGCCGGCTATGCCTCGCTGGAAGTGGTCAAAAAGGGAATGGACGACTCCGAAAAAGCGGAGCAACGCGCCGTCAAGCAGTACTACCTGCAGCTGGCCAATGAAACCGCTATCGAGCAGGTTTCCCAGTTGATCGGAAACTTTGTCATCCTGGTGGACGGGGGCACCAAAAAATTCAAGAAAGGTGCTGCTATAGCCGGATTGAACCAAACCGGTGGCGTGATTCCCACCAATGCCACCACTCGCTCATGGAGTTTGAACAGCCAGGGGGTTATGACCATCAGCACCTGCCTGCGCCCCAAACTCACCAATGCCGACCTGGATGTGGCCTTTGCCAATAACGACAACAATAGCTGGTATAACAATACCAACAACTGTGATACCAACGCGCAGGTTCAAACCACCGTATCCGTCAATGAGTTACTTGCGGAGGGTTCCGTTAAATGGGACGATGGTTCCACCGACGATCTGCACAAGTATGCGATGGTTACTGCCACCACGCGCCTCACCAACCCCGATGCCAGCTCGCAAGGTATTGACTTAACCAAAAGGGCACGTCTGCAATTGGCGGATCCTGCCAAAGTATGCCTGGCCGGCTTTGCCACGGAAGCCTGCAACGTGGATCAATGCAAATTCATGGAACCCGCCCGTGACGCCGCTGGGTCCGTGCGCTACTACTCCAATGGTAAGTATCATGTGCGCCCGAATGCTTTGTACGATGAAAGAGTCAGGCTGACCATCGATTCCGCCATTCATAATATTGTGAAAGCCGATGCCGCTGATCCCGATCCGGTGGCCTTGAAAAATTGGCTTGATGCGGCGTATGCTCCCGGTCGTCGGCATCCCTTTTCGCAGTGGCAGGGAATCGAAGGCACGGTGACAAAAACTCCCCTCATAGAAATAGCCCCTGATGGCGCAGTCTATCTGAACCCTACCCTGGACGTGGCGGATCCCGCCAGTCCTATTGAAATCAGCAAAAAGGGCGCTAAAAAGAAGGCCCATTTAAAATTCGATGGATTCCTCTATAAAACCGACTATTCATCCTCCGGATCTCTGGCGATAGCCTGGCCCGCGGATAAATCCTACGACGACATCGCTTGGGCCCTGAAACGAGGCTGTGATCGCACCATCGGCACCACGGCTCCTGACTTCTGCACTCGTATCAACTTTACTTATGAATTGAACAATTACAATTACCCCCGCATTCGTCACTGCGATTACTTTGGCCCCAATAACTATTCGGAAAGCGGCCTCTATCCCTGGGATAAGGTCAGTTCCCATCAAAGCATCAGCGATTGGGCCTCGGTGTCATCCGGCAACCCTGGGCGCCGAAAAATCAGCGACAATCGCACCGCCTACGTGGATAACTACCCCCATCATGATTTCGGCACGGGCGGCCAGATTCACGTTCTGACCAAACACAACTTTTCCAACATCAAAGTAGGTGATGTGCGAGAGGAAGAGATCCGCGCTGATAAATCGGAAGAAGAAGTCACTGAAACCGTGACAAAAGAGGATGGCACCACCGAAGAAGTCAAAAAGACTGTGGAAAAAACCGACTATTTCCGACGCACCATCGATAGCAAGTTTTCGGTCAGCTGCCAGTACCAAAATGTCACCAATCTCTCCTACGATCATGATCTGACGGTGTGTTTTTACCTGGTCTACTTTAATGTCAAGAACCGCCTGACTTGCCAGCCTAGCGTATCCGGGTACCAATGCCGCAATAGCAATGGCTGTTTTGTCAAAGGTACCCCGATCCTCATGGCGGATGGCCAATATAAAAACATCGACGAGATCAAATCAGGTGAATACGTGTTCAACCCAGCCTCCGGCACACCAATTCGGGTTGGCCAGGTTGTGGTGGGAGATCAGAAAAGCGACATGTACAAGCTGACCTTTGGTGGCAAGACCATCACCGCCACCCACAATCACCCTTTCATGACCGGTTTTGGTATCAAACGGGCCGAAGAACTGACAACCAACGATGTACTGATCGACAAGGACTATCATACCGTCCGTCTTGAAGCTGTTGAAAAGGTGGCGAAGGAAGAAGGTGGGCTGGTGTGGAACCTGCTGTTGACCCCCGATCCAGGTGAAGCCAGCGAAAACCTTGTGCAGGATCACCTTTTTGTGGCCAATGGCATGGTATCCGGCGACTTCTTTATTCAAAATGATGGCGCCAAAAAGCAGAAGGTTAAAGACTTTGAAGAATTCGGGAACTTTATGTTAAGCCGGCAGGTGTCGCCACAAAAATTCAGTCACTGATTTGGGTGTCAAAGATGGTGGATCCACGTTTCCATGGTGAAAGAGGCGCCTCGCTGGTGGAGATTCTTATCACCGTGGGGCTTACCGGACTGCTTGCGGTCATGGGGACGGCATTTTATGGCCAGATCCAAAAAGGCTCCACTTATTTACAGGCCCGCAAGGCTGCCAAACAGGATAATATTCATTTTCTATCGCTGGTTCGCAGCACCTTCTACCTCTCGATCCCCGATAAGTTTGCACCGGCCATGTTTTCCACTATCAATCTCCATCAGAGCAACGACCCAGCGGGATACAAGCGGGTGGGATCCCGCATTGAACTGACAAACGGGTCGGGGGGAGGAAATTATTTGGCCACCCTGTCCACCAAATGCGTCAATGCCCCGTCGAACCTCAGCAACGGTCGACTCCCGGTTATGAATCAAACCTACATCAACGGCATCATGAACGACGTTAATTGCACCGCCCGTTTGAATGGTCTCAGCTGCACCCAGAATCAGATTCCCGTGGTTGCGCTGGAGCGCTACAATTGGGCACGCTCCCGCTACCTACCGGCTGGAATTATGGCGGGAAACACCGTACAAAGAGCCAATATCGATCGCGGCGTCGCTGCCATCGCCTGCGTCGTTCCCAATACCACGACAGGCTACACCACCATCAAAATCTGGTCCGCCATCATCAATCCGGATCAGTCCAAAAACCCCAATCTCAACCAAAGGGTCCGTTGGTACGAAAACTCCATGACCCTTGCACCGTTTAGCCGGGGCAATTCACAGTACATTCAATAGTGCTTCGGTAAAGTGGGGGCATTAGGGGATAAAAAAGGCGACCCGGGGTCGCCTGATATTCGGTAACTTTTAATCTTCGAGGCAATAGATCCGCAAGGGGCTGGCAGCGCAGGATGGGGTTGCACTAAAGAGATAATTGTTGAAAATGCCTCCGGCAAAACCCTGCGAAAAGTTCCCGGTGGTCGCGCTCCAGTTGTTGCAGTTAAACCCCGGAATGCGATTACCGCCACCATCAGAGCCGGTGGCCACGTTGAAATCCGTGACAAACTGCCCTTGCTCCGTCATGGCCAGAACATTAGCGATCGCGGCGCCGGAGAACAGCTGCGCAAACGTGGTGGCAACCTGTGCCCCATCAACCCGGTAGTACCCTGTGTTGGCGGTGTTGACAAAACGATCGCGGGCATTGGTGGTGTCATTGGACAGGATGGCTTTAAAGGTGCGGGTGCCGAAGCCGGATTGGTTTGCCAGCTGTTGGCAGATGGCATCCCCACCCGTGATGCCGCCTAACTGCGATGGGTAGTGTGTGCTGGATGAAATGAAAGCCAGCTTTTTAACCTGCAGTGCATTCAATTGCACGCCTTTCCAGTTGGTGCCATCACAAACCACCAAAGTTCCAGCTTCCGCCACAAAGGTCATACGACCCATGCTGGCACCGTCACACACACCCAAATTTGCGATGGATTGAGCTGAAATCCCCAGTGTGCCTTGAACCACGAGGTTTTTTTCCAGCACAAGGTTGTAATCGGGCAAGGTCAGAGTATCCACATCCAGGGAAAAGTATGAGTCACCCTGAGGGCCCTGGGGACCTTGCGGGCCCTGAGGTCCGGCATCACCGCCCACACCTTGCGGTCCCTGTGGACCGGCCGGGCCCGGCAATCCGGTGGGACCAGCAGGACCCTGCGGACCGGCGGGTCCCGGTAATCCGGTGGGACCAGCGGGACCCTGGAGACCGGCTTCACCTGCAGGACCCTGCAGCCCCATGGGGCCTTGCGGGCCCACCACGATCGCCGGTGTCCGGACATCCACCATTTCCAGGCGCATCACATCCACCGCCATATTATCACCGCTAGAAAACTTGTTGGTAACCGAGACTTTGATGGTGTTACCAGCCACCAGATGAAACTGGCCGAGATCCTTCCAGCTGCGGCTATCCGCCTGAAAATTGGTGGCGCTATTGGATTGATCCACCGTGACAAAGGATATCGCGTTTCCAGTTTCAATCTGATACACGGCATCCTTGGCAAGCTTCGTGGTATTGCCGATCGCCAACGCCAGACGGTACTCCCCTTCCACCAGATTGGAGAAGGTCCAGGATGCCGATGCATTGGACCGGCTCAAGCGAAATGCACGGGTTACCAATTGAGAGTTGGCATAGGCCTTATTATTGGATTGATTGCTCCAGCTTCCCGCAGTGGTAAAGCCGGCGCCCCCGTTATCCATAATCTCTGAGCTCGTTTGCGCGTTGACAACGGCAGGGGTTAAGGTTGCAACGATCAGGCACATTTTTATAAGCCTGATAAGACCGGAATATTTCATTGAGACGTCCTTTCCTCAAGAAAAATATAAAGACCATTCATGGGTAAGAAATATTATCATTACTACCCAGTGCCGCGTCAAAAATTTTCTTAAAGAAGAGAACGGGTGAAATTGGCGCTGTGGGACCCCGAAACCTTTTGCCCCGCCCAAGCCGAAGACAAAACTTCATGAAACCTCTTGCGGGTGTAGGGGCGGGTTAAAAAATCGATGCGGAAGCTCCGCACCCCGAGTTCTTCCAGTTGATTTTTGTATGAAGCAATGGAGTAGGCGTCCTCTCCGTAAACGATGGATTTGCAGGATTCGTGGCCTACGTAAAATCGTTCCCCGGCGTCGTTTTCTATGTGAAGAGTTCGATAGCCGCACACCTTGGCGGTGGGGCATCCATTATGCAAGGCGGTCAGGGAGCAGGCCTCCCCAATAAATAGGGCATGTTCGGCAATAAACCGCCGCTTTCACCTAGCTGCACAGCCATTTCATGACAATTCAGGCTTTATCCCGTTCCACTTCATTGGGTAACTCTGCATGCTCTGCATCGGCTCTGAAATTTTTATCAACTTGTCGC
>JAKQGS010000362.1 GCA_029556045.1 Pseudomonadota bacterium
GCGACAAGTTGATAAAAATTTCAGAGCCGATGCAGAGCATGCAGAGTTACCCAATGAAGTGGAACGGGATAAAGCCTGAATTGTCATGAAATGGCTGTGCAGCTAGGTGAAAGCGGCGGTTTATTGCCGAACATGCCCTATATAGCCATTCCTTATAATATCTTTGAATCGCGCATTCAACTGTTCGTGAAGTTCATCCCATCTGGGGACTTGATGAGCAATATGGGGAAGCTCACTGAAATTTTGGTGATCAGGATCCCAGCGGGATCTCAAAAACCATGACGGTCCCCTGCGGTGATGACTCCTGCACATAAATTTTGCCAGCATAGCAATCCACCATCTTTTTGGCAGCCGCCAGTCCCAACCCGGTTCCGCCACTGGTTGGTGAGTCGGGTGAACTCCGTTTGGTGGAAAACATGGGATCAAAGATCCGCTCCCGAAATTCCTGCGGAATCCCTGGCCCGGTATCCCTTACTTTGACGCGGATGCGTTGATCAAAAGCTTCCGTCGAAACCGTTAAAATCTTTTGGGGGCTCTTGTCCATCGCTTCCACCGCATTACTCAGCAGATTGACCAAAATTTGCGAAAAATGTGCGGGAACCCCATGAACCGGGGGGATATCACCAAGATTTAATTCAAACTGTGTGGAGTGTTTGACCTGGTTATTGATGCGGATCATCTCCACTTCATTGCGAATCAGTTGATTCAGATCAAAATCGACGGAGTCATGCTCCACCGATGCTTTGGTAGAGGTCAATATGGAGGAAACGATGGTGAGGAGACGATTGGTGGCATTGCGCATGCGCTCCGTAAAGTCTTTTTGAAAAAGCCCTTCTTCCATGAACGAGATATAACTGCTCAGCACCGCCAGGGGGTTTTTTAGGTTATGCACCAATTCCGCCGAATGCATGCCCAGATATACAAGCTTTTCCTGATCCATCAGCTTGAGATTTTTATGCTCAACCTCTTCTTCCAGGTGGCGTTTGCTGATTAAAAGCTGTCGCTCAAACTGATACAGGCGGGAGAACGCCCTGACTTTGGCTTGAATCTCCTCATGAACAAAGGGTTTGGTCACATAATCATCGGCACCGGCCTCATACCCTTCGACTTTTTCTTCGGTGGTGGATTTGCCGGATAGCAGAATGATCTTTTCGATTTTGTAGGGGGAGAGGTCGCGAATTTTACGGCAGACTTCATAGCCATTCATGCCGGGCATCATAATATCCAAAAGCACCACAGCCGGGTATTCACGGGTGAATATCTGCAGGGCATCCGCGCCGTTTTCGCAGGTAAACAATGTGTATTGATTTTGAAAAAGTTTTTGTAGAATTTTAACGTTGCGGGGCTCATCATCCACAATGAGAAGCTTGGGAGCATTCTGAGTTGTGGCCTCGGAGGTATCAATATCGAGCTGCGGTGTCAAAGATAGTCTCCTTGCGGCATCGAAGCAAAATGGATTGAGTGGCTTATTCGTTGGTAACTCTGTTTTGCCTGATTGTCCACCGAAGACGATGCTAAAACCACGAATTTTCCCGGCAATACATTGGTAAAAATGCTGATAGGTGGACGATGGTTCGAAGGTCCGATTCATTTGACTCACCTAATACGATGGAGAAAACCGAGATATGGTGTCGACCGAAGTCGTTTTGGCCTTTGATGTGGGCGGTACAAAGATTGTGGCCGGTCTGGTGGATCGTCAGGGTAAGATTCATCAACGGTTGAAGGAAACGACGCACCTCCAAGACGGTTTTCGGGGGCTGGTGAGGCAGATGAAAGACTTGGCCACCCGTCTGACTTATCGGGAATCCGGTGTTACCTATGTCGGAGTCGCTTCCGCTGGCCCCTTGCACCCTGGCAAGGGGCTGCTTCTGGATCCCACCAATTTTCTCACCGATGGCAAATCCTGGGGGGTGCAGGACTTCGCGGGGGCGTTGACCCAGGAGCTGGGATTCCCGGTTTGCCTGGAGAACGATGCCGCTGCGGCGATGCTGGCGGAACGATGGTTGGGTCATGCACGGGGGTGTGACAACGCGCTTCTTTTGACCCTTGGCACGGGGCTTGGTGTCGCCGTGACCACAGAGGGCCGATTGGTTCGAGCCGGCCGTGGCCTGCACCCGGAAGGTGGTCATATCATCATCAACCAGGACGACGACATGGCCCAAACTCCCACGGGTATCCCGGGCACCGCCGAAGCCTATTTGTCCGGGGTCCATTTCACCCGTCGCGTGCAGGAAAAACTGGGTATAACCGAGTCCACGGAAATGCTGGTCACCCGGGCCAGGCAAGGGGATGGGAGGTTACAGCAAGAATTTGCGGAATACGGACGACGCATGGCGGCGGTGTTATCCACCTTTGCTCTGCTGTATGGTCCGGAGGTGGTGATTTTGGCGGGGGGCTTTTCCCATGCCGCTGATCTATTTCTACCATCCACCCGGCAACACCTCGGTAACTATCTCTCTCGCTATCGAGAAGTCTTTGATTTGATGCCTGAAATCAAGGTTTCCGACTTTCAGGAAGACATGGGGCTGCTGGGGGCAGCCCATCTGGCCTGGGCGAAAGGTTCAGTCTGATCCATACACTTCTCCCACTGGGTTGACGGTGGATTTGACACTTCGTGACCATTGGCCTAAATTCACGGTTCCGGCCATGTGGCTGGATTTTGGGACGTGCTGAAGTTTGGTGAGAATCCAACGCAGGCCCGCTACGGTGTGGAGCGAAATCGGGTGGTCATACACCTGGCATTCGTCCGAGTCCGATCGCACCCCAAGATAACCCCACAGCTGACATCACTTAACGTGTGGCTGTGGGAACCTTCGCGTGCAAGGAGCCCGGATGATCGATGACATTCCAGCAACAGCCTTTCTACCCCGAAGTATCCCTGGCAGAATTTGCTTGATACCTTTAACGATCGCTCTGATGGCAACGGCCGGATCGGCTCAAGAGACGCAACAGCAGGGCCAACTCGAACCGGGCGTGCCGCCACCGGTAGATATCTGGGTGCGTGCAAGTCCCTTCGAATCCGATGAGTCATCGTCTGATGTCATAGCCTTGAATGAAAATGAGTTAAAGGATCTGACCGGGGCCAATCTGACAACTGTTCTGACCAATCATGCTGGACTGATGACCGTGGGACAGCCAGGCCATCCGCAAAATCTGGCCATTCGCGGACTCGGTAACGGCGCCGTTCTGGTGGTGGTAGATGGTGTCCCCGTCAATGATCCCTCCAACCCGGATCGCTCGTTTGATCTGAGCGGCATCGATATGAGCCGGGTGGTTTCGCTGCGGGTTTATAAAGGCCCCCAGGTATCTCGTTTTGGTTATGGGGCATTGGCAGGCGTCGTGGACATCCGCACCAGCCGACAGGGTGCACCGGTGCAGGGATTTTCTCCCGAAGCCTCCCTTTCCTATGGCTCCTTCAAAACCACCCGGGTTCGCCTCGGGACGAACTGGCGGAGTGCCAGTGGTCAATCAGCATCGATTGGTTTGACGTCAGCCCGCAGCGATGGGTATGCGGTTGTGGATGCACCGGGTGCGGAGGCTAAACCTTGGGAACAATTTGGTGCCCACGGTCGATGGCAATCGCCGCTGGGGGAGCATTGGCTTCTCAATTTGGGAGGTCGTTACGACGATCGTCGGCAGAAGTTGGCCCTCGGGCCGGGGCTGGATGCCACACGGTATCGCAGTCGTGAATTTGCCACAGGACTCGACCTGCGCCTGGATGGTTATCTTTTCGATGATCGATGGAATCCCTTTGTGCAGTGGACATCGTCATCCGCACGGCGGCGTTACCTGAATGACGTGGATCCCGCCGATGTTTCCTATTTGCGGGAGAATTATAGCGGCCGCAATCAGGCGCTCGAATTGGGACAGCAATGGCATATGTCTCCCTTCCGTCAATGGGGATTCGGTATTGGGCAGGAGGTGGAGGAGGCGGATTTTCCCGATGCCGGCGGGCTTTCCCACAAAGAGAGGGAGGAGCGGCCTTTTGTTCGTGCAGGCTTTCGGTCCGAAGAGGAGCACGTCTACGAATTAGATCTGGGAGTGCGCACTTATCGTCAGCCAAAGGATGGCAGGCCTTATGAAAACTACCATGCGGAGACCAGCCTTTATATTCTGCCACCACTCAGTGTGGAATTGGGGATGCATCGGGCCCACCGTTTTGCCAGCCTCTACCAACGGCATGCTCCCATCTATGGCAATGCAGATTTGAAAACAGAAATCTCCGATAGCCACGAGCTGGGAATGAAGCATCGCTGGCATAGGGGCGGTGCTCTGGTGCTGTCGTGGTATCAGGCACGCTACCAACAGCTGATTGATTTTGATGGCGCCACCAGTAGTTTTGCCAACATTGCGGAAGCACGCTCGCGGGGGTGGGAGCTGGAAAACAGGGTTAACCTGCTACCTTCGTGGGAGATCGGGTTTAATGGCACGTTGGCCCGCAGTTGGAATCCAGCCAGTGGTCATGAACTGGCGCGTCGTCCCAAGGAGAAGTGGGGTCTTCTGACAATTTGGCAATTCAAACCGAACTGGACCACCCGATGGGACGTGATTCATGTGGGGTCACGATGGAACGACAACAGTCAGTCCCGGAGGTTGGCGCCCTATACCACGTTGAATGGCAGTCTGGGTTGGAAGGTAGGCGAGACCATGAGCCTGCATCTGCGCAGCGAGAATGTGGCGAATCGTTCGTACCAGGAGGCATGGGGATACCAAGTACCGGGACGAACATGGAATCTGCAATGGAATTGGAACGGCTGATGATTCGACGACCAGGCATCATCTTGTCACTGGGTATTCATGCCGTGTTATTCGGTATGGCTCCCGGTGTCGTTGTCGCAACAAAGGTCGATCAGAGGCCCCCCATATATTTGACCCTGAAGGTGAGCGATTCGTTACCACAGGCCTCACGGATTCACTCATTGACTCCGCCGATTTTGGATAGGGCAAAAACGCCGGAGGGCGGTGCGACCACGCAGAGTATACAGTCCCAGGCAATCGCGGAGCGCAGAGTGCCCATGGGGATGAACAGCCCACTTCAGCAAATGTCCCCAGATGATGCGTATCAGGGTCATTTAGGCGCGATGGCGCAGTCCGAGGGTGGAACACCGGCAGGCTCGTCACCAAATCCAGAGGAGACCATCACCATCCAACCCCAATATCCCTTGATATCACGGCGTTTGGGTGAGGAGGGGGTAGTATTGGTTAAAATAAATTGTCCCGATGCGTCAAAATGTCTGTATAATATTATACAATCTTCTGGTCACGATCGCCTGGATCGCTCGGTGCGGCAATCATTAAGTCAACTGAGGCTGGCACAGGTCGATGGACGAGTTTTAAGGTTTTTGTTTCAGTTGAATCATTGAGGAGGAACGAATGATGAAGATGTTGAAATGGGTTGGTGCCGTGGTCCTGGGGTTCGCGTTTATCGGTTGTGCTTCGACC
>JAKQGS010000365.1 GCA_029556045.1 Pseudomonadota bacterium
GCCGGGAGGCTGGCATAGGCTGGAGTGTCAGGGTGGACTCCAGTTACGCTAGAAACCATTGATGCGGCAAATAGGCCAGACTGTTTTTATTGACGCATGTACTGCGTATCGAGAGAGCGTGAATTGGTAGCGTGCGTCTGACAACAAACCCAGGATTCACTGTTTATTGACGAATTTTCGATAGCCCCCCCTTTTCTATTTGGCCTGATTCTTGCGGATAAGGTTGCATCGGTTGCTGGATATCGAACTAGGCTTAAGCAAAAGGAGCATTATTATGGCTACCACCGTAAAACATAAAGACAATCTTAAGGTACTCAAGGACGAAGCTTCAAAGGTGATGGACGACCTGTCCAATCTGGGCAAGGTTCTCTCGGAGGTGGGCGAGGAAAAGACAGCGGAAGTTCGTGAGAAGGCTGACAGCTATCTTACTCAAGAATTTGAACGTTTGCACGAACGGATCAATGCGCTGAGCGAAAAGATCGCTGAATCCACCAAGGTCGCCGACAAGCATGTCAGGGCCAATCCGTACCTCTACATTTTGGGATCCTTGGGTTTGGGGTTCCTGCTGGGAAAGGTAATGACCCCTCGGTCACGCGATTGAGTCGAATGTTGGCTGGTCCCGGCTTGGGTGGTGCCGTGTCAGGACTGATTGGTCCGGGTCTCGGGAGTGCTCTGTCTGGACTACTGGCCGCGGGGGTCGTGCAGAGAAAAATAACGAGACTGCGGGTCAAAGTGGCTGTGCAGTCGGTGGTTGCTTTTCTTGGTATTGGTCTTCTGACGATGCTCTATACTGCTAGTTTCTTTTACTTCCAAGAGCTTCGTGGACCCGTTATGGCAGCCCTTGGTGTTGCGGCTGAACTTACCGGTACGATTTTGCTAATCCTGGCTGGGTATGGTCTGTGGATCCGAAGATCATAGATAGGCGTTAGTGCGAAAGCGCCAACGCCTTGTCCTGAGCGAATGGGAAGGATATCCTCTGAGTAGCTCCTGGGCTTTGGATGCTTTTTTATAATTTGGGGGGATCTTCAGGGTCAGCGGCATAAACCAGCCCAAAGGGGCGGCCCACCATCGGCCAAAGCTGCAACAATGTAATCACCACAGCCATCACAATAGGTCCGAGAAATACGCCAAAAAAGCCGAATAACTGCATCCCCCCAAAGATAGAGACCAAACTCACTAGGGGATGCATTTCCCCCCGTCCATTTAAGACCATCGGTCGAATAAAATTGTCGATTGTGCCCGTGATGATGCCAAAGGCGATCATGATGACAGCTTTGGTCAAAGATCCTTCCCAAAAGAGATAACCAGCGCCAGCCAACCAAACGGGGGCCGATCCAAAAATGGGAATCCAGGCCAAAATGAAGGTGGCTCCACCCGCAAAAAAGGCGCTGGGGGCCTGCAAGATCAGAAATGCCGCCATCATGATGAAGGACTGGGCGCAGGCCGCGGCCATACTCGCCATAACGACCGAAATTGCCGTATCGTTAAATGTCTTGGATATGCCCCTGCGAATCTCGGGAGCCATCGGCAGCTTGTCAAACACCCAGGCAGAAAATTTTGGACCTTCGGTTAAAAGGCAGTAACAGGTGAGGCAGGCGAGCACCAACTGTAAAACTCCCTGCGGGACTCTTTTGGCCATGTCGAGAAGAACCGTACTTCCCGCTGTGCCGATGTATTGCAGAATTTCCTTTAAATGCGTATCGAATGCGGCGGCATCGATGGCGAATGCATGAAAGGGTATCCAGGAGTTTACCGTGGCCAGCAGTTCCTGCAGTGAAAGATGCTCCACCCCGAGGAACCATTGCCCAAGCCCGATGGCTTCTTTGATGGCAACGATCGTAAGGATCAGAAGTGGACCCACCACCAATAGCACCATAAAAATCGTCGCCATCATGGCTGCAAGGCGTGGGCCGAGGTTGTGTGAGCGAAGCTTGCGGTAAACGGGGTTGACGATCTGGGTGAGAATCCCGCCAATAAACAGTGCCTGCAGATAGGGGGCGACCATATAGAAACCGATTGCCAGTGATATTGCCAATAAGACAATAAATGTGACTAAGGATCCGCGTTCTTTCATTTTATAGAGAACCCCGTGCAGAATTGATCGATCACGGATCACTAAAGCCAATATCAGTGAGTGTCAATACAAAAGCACCCCCCAGCGCATATTCTGCTACCTGCGGCGTGCATCAAGGCGGCCTCGGTGAGAGGCCGCTTTATTTTCTGTCCAAATCCGATCCCACATCTCCGAACGTTCCCCCAGATCCTCCTTCATTTCAAAGCGCGCGAGGCTGTCCGTCTGTGGGGGAAATAAAACGGGATTGGCCTGGAGCTCTGCGGGCAGCAGGGGTTTGATGTCCCGTATCACAGGCCCAAACATGCGTGCGGTGACGATGGCGGCGTCATGCTCCGGCTTGAGCACATAATTGATATAGGCGTGGGCACCTTCAGAATTCTGACCACCTTTGGGAATCACTGGATTGTCGATGGACCAACTCCCACCCTCTTCAGGCATCACAAACTGTATGGTTCCTCCAGATTGTGCGGCAGCCTGTAAGGCGTCGAAAGAATAGATATGGGATACCGCAAATTCCCCCGCCAGCAGCTGATCCAAGGGCTCGGATGTAAAGGCTTTGACATGGCTCCGCATGCCCATCAGCAATGATTTGGCCTGCTCCAATTCTGCTGGGATGCGTGAATTCAGGCTGGCACCATTCATCTTCAGTATGGCTCCGATGGTTTCACGGTTATCATCCAGGAGTGAAAATTTGCCGGACAGCTGCGAACTTTTCACCATGTCACCCCACCCTTTGACAGGCTGTGTCACCAGCTTGGTATTGATGGCAAGACCGGCGGTCGTCCATGAATAGGGGAGGCTAAAGCGGTTTTTCGGATCAAAGTTTTTGGCCAAAAATTGCGGGTCAATGTCAGCGGTACTGGGAAGTTTAGTTTTGTCGAGTGGTTCCACGAGATTCAGCTGACTCATGATGCGCACCATATAGTCGGATGGCTACGATCACATCGTAGCCATTGGCGCCCGCCTGCATTTTGCTCAGTAGCTCCTCATTGGAGGAGTCATTGGACACTACCACCGGGTAGCCGGTTTCTGCGGTAAAATTTTGCAGAACATCATCTCTGATATAGTTGGACCAAATGGCCAATTGTATCGGCTTTCCTGCTGGTGCGGAATTGGGGGTTGACACAGTGTTGATCGATTGTGGGCCGGAACAGGTGCAGCCTCCCCTTGATGCCGTAAAGGCGAAAAGGAAAAGAAAACGCAAAAAATTCATCAGACACTTCTGGTGTGCATTAGGTAAAAAAATTAAATACCGAACCAGGGGAACATCTTGTATGCGATGCAGAAGTTGAACAACCATGAAATGCCCTTCCGCCCCAAGAAAACCCGTAATCAAATGAGGTGATTTAAATCGATAGGCTACCCATGCGATTTCTGACTCGGTGAGGGGTTTTTACGGCTTTTAATCCATCCATTGATGATTGTGATAGATTTGTTTTTTACGTTCTGGTGCCATTTTTCTAGAGATTTGTCACTAATGTCATTTTTTTCATAAAAAGAAAAAGACACCAGTCATCGTGAATTTTACCCAACTTTCGTTGAATAACATGAATGCGTTTAGAGTCAATGTCAGTATCCGTGTCAAGATGGGACAGTAGTTCAAGATAATACTCCAGGATGCGACCCAATCTGCGACCATCGTGCATCAAGGAGATGGAAAAACCATTTTCGAGTGAGCGTTCAAGTTTTTCCATAAACTCAGCATATTGATCCGAACAAATTCTAGATGCCCGTTTCTTGAATTTCTGTTCGGTTACTTCGTTAAACCGTAATATGGCTTCATTGAACTCTAAAAGTGCTGATTTGAGATTTTTGAGCCGCTTTTTTTGATTAAGTTTTTTGCGGGACTTCACGATCTTCTGATTAAGAAGTTTTCGCCCTTTAGCCCTCTCCTTGGAACTAATTTTCCCATCAGACCATGAAAAATGATCGGATTTGAGATTTTTTTCCATTACCTGCAGATCTCGTAAGACGCCAATTTGCTCCAGCCAATCGCGCAAAGGAGCATAGATTTTGGATTTAGGGGGAATTAGTCCAATATGTCGATAGAAATCTGTGAGTAAATTCAAACGGCGAAAGTTGACTCTGGCACGGTGCAAACATCCAATCTTAAACCCCCGTTGTTCGAGTTCAAGAATAGACTTTTCAGCAGAAATAATGCCCTGCTGCCAAATATCTTGCAGCGTACGTCGTAAATTTTTCATCTATCAAAATGACCTAAATTCTCCGTAATGCAGAAGTCATTTAAATAACCATTAGAATGATGGTTGCTGGTCATTACTTAAGCCGCGCATGTTATTGACTTCCTGATCTGCGAGATTTCGAGCCATCATGGCGATAAACATATAGGAGAGCATTCGTACAGACTTGGGAGCACCCAGGATCGTTTTTGCCAGGAGTAGATCGTGCTCATTTTCGTCCAACTGCGAACCAATCTCTACGGCGCTTTTTGTTTCCATTGTTGCAATCTCCATTGATTGAGATGGTGGATGATCAACGTCGCGTCATATAGATACGCGACCCTCACTTATAGAGCAACCCTAGTGCCAAACCGTAAAAGTTCGATAAAACAACTTCTTATAAACCGAAAAAAGACAAAACTTCGAACAATTAAACAGACCTGTCAGAAAAATTTACACTCCCACAATAATTCCAGATTTCTTCACGCCTTATGCGTGCCAAAGAATGTAAAGATAGAGTAAAGTTAAGAATAATTAAAAATAAACAAAACATTAAGAAAGGGTAAAAATATGTCATTTAGAAATGGGATCAGATACCCATTCGGAAGGCTTTCAAATCACGATGATGCTCTGATGGGGCATCAGTTCAAGGGACCATAAAACCTTTCTAATGGACACCTGAATCGCGGTTTGGACCCAAAAAATCGGGGCCTATGAATTTAGGGTCTCAGTATATCTGCTCACGAATGTTCGCGCGCACTTAACGCACCAAGCCAGGGAAATTATGATTCTCTTGGAAACCCCGTCACCCGTCGAAATGGATTCTGCTGATGACTAGGTGACACTAACGCCCGTCTCCATTTTAAGTCCGGCTTACTGTGCATCCGGTGGCATATCGAAACTATTTTCCAGCCATTGCCGATAGGCTGTCAGCGCGACGTACAGCCCCAGTAGCTGAGCGCCGTCCTGCCACCGCGGCATCGTGACTGTTGCCGTCATATGGTCAAAAATAGGTGGCAAATTGGCATAGGTGAGATCGTCACTGATATTTGTATCAGCAAGGAAAAGTGCCACGGTTGCTTTGTCTAAGGCTCGGCCATGACTAAATTCAGACAGGTGGGCGTCAATGAATCCATTTTTTTTGAAGGTAAAACGGAATTGCACACGGTGGTCCCTTAGTCCTTCCCAAATGGGAATATGGTGTGAGATTTTACCGGTTACCGTCAGAAGATCATCGGAACTCGATAGTTCAGCTCTTTCAATATTCCATTGTTCCCCTAAAAGACTCAGTCCTTTGGTTTCTCTTGCTGTTCCATCGTGCAGGGCTCCTTGTATCAGACGTTGATATTCTGAGGGGGCCGGAGAAAACTTGACGACATCCCTCCATTCGTCTGCAGGAACGTCATTTTCGACCGGTGATAAGTCCACGTTTGTCGGGGGGGTGGTTAGCGTGGGATATTCACGGAGAGCCGGACCCTCTGGATCCTCGTGACTGGAGATTATACTGTCGAGCGTTGGAGGCTCCCCGCTTTCCACTGGGGTATTGCCTCCTGCTGACGAAGGCTGTTGTGAAACCGCTGCGGTCTCCACTCGCGTCGGCTGCGCAGGCTTAGGAGCATCCGTCGCAAATTCTTGTTGGGGACGGGTGTTGTTGCGATCAGAACGAGGGTTTCGTTGTTCTGATAAATCAGAACAGGCGGTAGTGGTGAGCAACAATAGTGTAAAAACTTCCACGAAAACACGAGTTTTCTCAGCAAACCCATAAATCATGACGAACTGTCTCCCTTTAGTCATAAGACTGGTCGGTCCCGTCCATGGTGTCAGGGACTTTCTTTGAACTTATATATTTTATCATTAGTTATTTTAATAACAATAAATATACTGTTAATTAATATAAAAAATATTAAACACACTAACCATTGATATTATTGAAGTAATTTTAAGCATATCCAGCAATAGTAGAGCTCGGTTTGGCATGATCACCAATTATCTTCCGTTCATGGTGTTGCCTCTGATGGTGGCTTTTGAACAACTGGATGTCCCTATATTGGAAGCGGCGAGGGATTTGGGGGCAAGACCATATCAGGTGGCGATGCGGGTACTGATACCCCTGACCCGTCGGGGGATTGTAGCCGGTTGGTTGTTGGTTTTCCTGCCAGCTCTGGTTTACTTTTTTATCGATCACGCTGGGGGCCATATCGCTGATATTGGCACACACCACATTTTGCCTGTCCTATGTTGCCATCACCGTTCGGGCTGCTCTTGCAGAAATAGATCCTGATCTGGAAAAAGCAGCAAGGGATCTTGGAGCAACCCCGGTGCAAGCTTTCTGGCGGGTGAAATGGCCCTTACTAGGACCCGCCGTTCTCTCGGGGTTTTTAATGGCATTTATGATTTCTTTTGATGATTTTGTCATAAGTTTCTACACAACCAAGCCGGGATTTGATACTTTGCCGCTGAAACTTTATGCCATGATGCGCATTAATTTTTCTCCCGAAGCTTATGCTTTGGCATCTTTGGTGACGTTGACATCCGCACTGGTGATTGTTTTTATTCAAATGGGATTGGGACGTCACCAGCGTCGTATGCGGAAGATGGTTTAGCTGCCGTTCGCCTCGATGTAAACTGATAAGTCATGGTGAGAGGTCAACCACGATGGTCCAACGGAAAATCTGGCATCACATTTCCGAGAAAGAAGCGATTACAGCTCAAGGGTCCTCAAAGGGATCAGGTCTTGATCATGATGAGGTCACCAGACGGGTTGCGGAATTTGGACCAAACCGGTTGGTGGAAGGCCAAAGAAAAAGCGCTCTATCCATACTTTTAACCCAGTTTACCGATCTCCTGGTTCTGGTCTTGATTGGTGCCGCAATCATCGCCAGCTTTATGGGGGAACCGGCGGATACGGTCGCCATCATCGCCATCGTGCTCCTGAATGCCGGGTTGGGTTTTTATCAGGAGTTTCGTGCGGAACGGGCTATGGAGGCTTTGAAGGCTCTGGCCGCACCCATGGCGCGGGTACGCCGTGGCGGGCAGGTGCTTTTGATACCCGCCATTGAATTGGTGCCGGGTGATATCGTATTGCTGGAGGCTGGTAATATCGTTCCGGCGGACCTGCGTATTTTAGAATCCCATCAATTGGGGGTCGATGAATCGGCCCTTACCGGTGAATCGGTACCTGTCAGTAAAATCAGCGGCGTCATCCAGCGGGAAGTCCTTCCCATTCCCGATCAAAAAAATATGGCCTTCAAAGGCACCATTGTGACAGCGGGGCGAGCCCTTGGTTTAGTGGTGCATACCGGTATGGAAACGGAGCTCGGACGCATTGCCAAACTTTTAAAAGATGAAGTGGAGGTCAGGACACCCCTGCAAAACCGCATGGCCCGTTTTGCCAAAGGCCTTTCCGGCATTGTGGTGGCGCTGTGTCTGGTGGTGTTCCTCGTCGGCATATGGCGCGGCGAAGACCCGGTTTTGATGTTTATGACAGCGTTAAGTTTGGCCGTGGCTGCCATCCCCGAGGCCTTGCCAGCGGTGATCACGGTTTCCCTAGCCTTGGGTGCGCGATCCATGAGTCGGCATCGGGCTTTGATTCGACGTTTGCCAGCGGTAGAGGCGCTGGGCTCAGTGACTTATATCTGTTCCGATAAAACCGGTACCCTGACTCGCAATCAAATGCATGCGGGGAGGTTCTACTTTGATCGGGGATTTACCGATGCCATCCCAGAAACCTGGCTCAACGATCCAGGGTGGGACTATATGGTCAAAACGCTGGTCTTGAACAATGACGTCACCTTTGGGGCCAAGGGGGAGTTGCAGGGGGATCCGACCGAAACCGCGCTGCTGGATGCGGCCATGATGGTTGGACAGGATAAGCCGGAACTTGAAAGGCAATATCCCCGCTTTGCCGAACTCCCATTTTCCAGCGAGCGGGGCATGATGACCACCGTGCACCGGGTCCAGGATGGGGGCATGGTGTTGAGCAAAGGGGCCCCAGAGAAAGTTTTACCGCAATGCACCGGGCAGTGGGAGGCCGGTGGGGTTGGAGCGCTTAATCGAAGCAGCATCGTCAAAGCTATCGAGGACATGGCTGAAAGAGGTTTTCGTGTTCTGGCTATCGCCTATCGCGCCTTTCCGGGTGATGTTGCTCACCATGAATTAAGCGAATTTGAAACCGACCTGATCTTTGTGGGGTTGGTGGGGTTGATCGATCCTCCGCGGGAAGAGGCTAAAAAGGCCATCGAACTGTGCCGGACGTCTGGTATCCATCCCGTGATGATCACCGGTGATCATCCGGTGACAGCACGGGCCATCGCGAGGGAGTTGGGCATTTTGAAGCCCGGTGATCAAGGGGTTGTGACGGGAGAACAACTGCTGAGCGCCAGTGATGACTGGCTCCAGGAAAATATCCGTAAGATTGCCGTCTATGCCCGGGTGGCACCCGAGCAAAAGATTCGCATCGTTAAAGCTCTGCAATCCGCCGGTGAAATTGTTGTCATGACCGGTGACGGTGTCAACGACGCCCCGGCGCTGCGCCGTGCCGACGTGGGGGTGTCGATGGGCAAGGGCGGAACCGACGTGGCGCGGGAGGCTTCCCACATTATTCTGCTCGATGATAATTTTGCCACCATCGTGACAGCAGTGCGGGAAGGGCGAAGAATATACGACAATATCCGCAAGTTTATACGATTTGCCCTCTCAGGCAATTCCGGTGAGATTTGGACTCTTTTTCTGGCGCCCTTTATGGGATTACCGGTGCCGCTTTTGCCGATTCATATCCTTTGGGTGAATCTGGTTACTGATGGATTGCCGGGGCTGGCTCTGGCGATGGAGCCGGAAGAGCGTAACATTATGAAAAGGCCACCCCGCGCACCAACGGAAAGCGTGTTTGCTCACGGTCTATGGCAGCATACCGTCTGGGTGGGGATACTGACCGCCATGGCTACATTGGGTACTTTGGCCTGGGCTTATCACACTGGTCATGCCCACTGGCAGAGCATGGCTTTTACGGTTCTGACGTTTGTGCAGATGGGACATGTCCTGGCGATTCGATCGGAACGGGAGTCGCTCTTTACGATTGGCTTGCGCTCCAACCTTCCCCTACTGGGGGCGGTGTTATTAACTCTGGTTCTTCAATTGTGCACTCTGTATGTTCCGGCTCTGAATCCGGTTTTTAAGACAGAACCACTGAGCTGGGAGGAATTGACGATCTGTGTCGTGGCATCCAGTTCAGTCTTTATTGCGGTCGAGATTGAAAAGTGGATTCGACGCAAATAATATTAACCCAACTTCATTTACCCGGCTCAGAAAGGCAGCTCATCTTCTTTGGCAGGAGGAGCCGTCGGGGCTTCCGATTCTGGCAACCAGGCTTCTTGAAATTGATTCTGTGCCTCGTTGAAGTAGATGACGCGGGCTGCGCCACCGCAGGTATACAGTTTGATCGCGGCATAGGGGAAGGTTACCGATGCTTCTTCCCCCTTCTGACACTTCCACTTACCGGCACCGCAGGCGGTTTTAATGGTTTGCGGTGCCATGACGGCTAGGGCCACGTCGTGCAGGCCGCCCGGAGTATTGATTCGCTGATAGAGTTTGGGAGGATAACCATTGCTTTGCCAGATCCATAGTCCAAGAGTCTCTCCGTCCTGACTAGCCAGCAATTTGGCTTCGTCTGGAGCAGTGTCCCCGTCAAAATCCTCCCGTAGCGCAAAGAGCCAGTTCTGACTGCGATCACACAGGCTGGTGGTTGGTGGGGTGGCGATCTTCCAACCTTTAGGAAGAGGGCGTTCTTTGGGAGCGGATACCACGGCAGTGTTGGAAGATGGTGTCTGGCAAGCGATCAACAAGAGGCCCAGAATGATGGAGGCACAGCGTGACATGGTTGTTTCCTTGTGTATTTTGGACGGATTGATTCTATCATAATCCCCTGAAAAATCCTAAAATACCTCCTTGGTCATGGGAAATCATGCTTCGTCGGGAAAATTCTGTATGAGGGAAAATGTGACGAGACCCAGTGTTGCCATCGTGGGAACAGGACCCGCCGGCCTGATGGCGGCGGATGTTCTGTCGCATCATGGGTATGCCGTTACACTCTTTGAAAAAAAACGCTGGCCCGCCAAAAAACTTCTGATCGCCGGCAGCTCGGGACTCAATATCACCAACGTATTGCCGCTGGATGAATTCATGCGACAATACACGGGTCCTGCGGCCCTTTGGCACAGCGTCTTGGGTGGCTATCAACCCGCGGATTGGATTGTCTTTATTGAAAAGGACCTGGGCATCAAAACCTTTAAGGGCACCAGCGGCCGCTATTTCGTGGAAGGCCTCAAAGGAGCCCGATTGGTGCGGGCCTGGTTGCGACGCCTGCAACTACAGGGAGTGGTGCTGCGGCATCATGCGGAATGTGTGGATTTTCAACGGACGGATGCTTCCGGGATAGTTTTGCGTTTTGCCGACGGGAGCGAATTTGAATGCCAGGCCGCAGCCTTTGCACTGGGGGGGGGAAGTTATGAACCGGATGAAACCCCTCTTCGTTGGCCCTCCCTGTTTGTCCGCAAGGGTTCGGGATTTTCTCCCTTTGTCCCTTCCAATACCGGCTATCGCATCGCCTGGCGCCCCGAGTTTTTGGCGGAAGTCGAGGGGCAACCCCTGAAAAACATCATACTCCAGTCGTCCCGTGGCCGTCGCAAGGGTGACACCGTGATTACCGCCTATGGAATCGAAGGGACCCCAGTTTATTTTGTGGGAGAACCTGGTGTTCTGAGTTTGGATCTCAAACCTGATTTGACCGAGGATCAGATCATGGAGAGGTGTTTGACGTTAAAGGAGAACCTCTCACCACTACGGCGGGTGAAAAAAAAGCTGAACCTTTGTCCTGTGGCGCTGGCACTTTTGTATCATCACTTGCCGGAGTCCGTGCAGGAGGATTTACCCGCTCTGGTGAGGGCCATCAAAAGCTTCCCCTTGGAATTCATCGGGCCGCAGCCATTGTCTGAATCCATTTCTTCAGCCGGTGGCATTCATCTGGATGAGATAAACGGTGACTTCATGTTCAAAAAAATCCCCGGCGTTTTTGCGGCCGGGGAGATGTTGGATTGGGACGCCCCTACCGGGGGCTTTTTGATTCAGGGTTGTGTCTCCCAGGGCTACACGATGGCGCAGGGCATCATTCGGTATTTGGACTCCCGTCAAGGGGCCTGAATCAAATGTACTCACTCCCGGCAAAGCAGGTAATGCCAGCAGGCATGTTCTCCTTTGTTCCATTCCCCGCCATGGTAACGAATCTGGAACAACGTGGCTTTTGATGTTTCGTCCATATCCCGTTTCGGTGCGTTTTTGACGGGAAGTCCGCAGCCTGCCATCGGTGCTGCCGAAGCGGCATATTCGGCATGCGGCAATTTCAAGTAAAACGAATCACAGCCGTTATGATGGTTGACAGCAAATTCCATAATGTCTTTCAACTTGTCGACCCCTGAAATAGTATAGGACTTTTGTTCTTCTTTTGAGAGGGCAGGGTTGGTGTCGGTGACGGTCACATCAGTGAAATAGTACTCCGTGGTCTCGCCGGCGCCCTGCATGAAGCAGTACTTCAGATCAAACGTTGCGGTACCCAAGACCACTTGATGAACACCGGCGATCTGGGAATCGTTGCAGCCATTTTCCGGCCAGGGATTTCCTAACTCCAGGGTGCCCGCCAGCAGATTCAGGGTGGAAGGAGCATAACGGCCATCGACATCGTAGAGAGGAAAGGCCACCACAAAGTTTTGTTGGTCTTTTTTGAGGCCGAGGATCCGGATGCCACCAAAGTTTTCCGGAACGATAATTTCGATTTTTAGTTTTTCGTAATTCTGATCCAGGATCGCTTCCACCAGTCCGTTGACCTTGGAAGTGGCTGATGGTTTATAGGCGACCTGAGGGGAAAATGGTGTGCTGCGAATCACCGCCTGTCCGAGCATCATATCTGAAGGGTCCATACCGTTGATGCACACATCAAGACGGATATTCATCTCTGCGGTGGGGGACTGCAGTTCGTAACCCAACTCTTCTCTTTCGCCAATTTCGGATGGTTTGATTGCCGGGAGACTATTGAGGGCGACCAACTTGAACGAGGAGTGATCAAATCCTTCGGGGCAGGTGATCTTTTCTTCAGTTTGGGGATCATCGACGACAACCACCTGGGCCACCAGGTTGGTGCTGGCCATTATGAGGAGCGCACTGAGTGCCATGGAGAGTTTCATGATGGGGTCCCTTTAAATATGTTTTAATGTTTATCAAATTCACTTATAAAGACGCCTTCTCCATATGATTTTTTAAGATGAAAGTCAAAAGATTAGTGGTCAATAAATAGGCAGACCCATGGTGCGGAGGATACGGTCATCGATATCTGGAAGTTAGTGGCAGGATTGGGGTTTTTTCTGCTGGGTATGTCCCACGTGGAGGGCTCTCTGAAGCTTTTGGCGGGACGGCCATTTAAGCGTTTTCTGCGAGACTACACCAAAAACCCTCTGATGGGAGTGGGGATTGGGGTGGTGATGACCGCCATCCTCCAGAGCAGCGGGGTGGTGACCCTGATGCTGATGGCCTTTGCGGGGGCCGGTGTATTGGAGCTTCGCAATGCTCTGGGTATCGTCCTGGGCTCCAATCTAGGTACCACCCTCAAGGGTTGGGTGGTCTCAACCCTCGGATTTAAAGTTGATTTTGACGATTACGTATTCCCCCTGATCGGCATCGGCTCGCTGATCATGGTGTCGATCGGGGACCAGAGGAAGCTTCACCAGTGGGGGCGTTTTGTCGCAGGATTTGGTCTGACCTTCCAGGGACTCTCCACCATGCGTGAGGGGGTGGAGAGCGTCGCCATCAATGTGGATCTATCGACTTTTGCCCAGCAGGGGCCCTGGTTTTTCCTGGCGGTGGGATTTGTTCTGACGACGTTAATCCAGTCCAGCTCCGCCACCATGATGATAACCCTGAGCGCTCTCAGTGCTCGCATGATCGACCTGCAGGCGGGAGCGGCGTTGGTGATTGGGGCGGATCTGGGGTCGACCATGACCGCCATGATGGGGTCGTACAAGGGAATTCCGGTTAAAAAGCGCGTCGCTTGGGCTCATTTTATCTTTAACCTGGTCACCAACGGGGTTTGTTTTTTGGTGATGATTCCTCTTCTGGACTTTATCAACCTCCAGCTGGCCATTGCTGATCCTTTGTATGCCCTGGTTATGTTTCATTCTCTGATGAACGTGGTGGGTATCGTGATGTTTCTGCCGATCCTCAACCGCTTTGCGTCGTTTTTAGAGCGTCGGTTCGCGGATCGCAATGGCAGGATTGCCCGCTATATCTCTCGGCTCTCGGCTGCGGTCCCAGAAGCGGCTATCGTGGGATTGGAGCGGGAGGGACGCGAATACCTCAACCTCGTTATTCACGCCAATCAGGATGCCATTGGAGTCGCTGCGGCTCCCACCAATATCCTTGGCTTTAACCCACTGGCAGCCCTCAATGAGGCGAGTGCCCCCGATCATTATGAGACCCTTAAACGGCTCGAGGGTGAGATTCTGGAATTTGTCGCTCGCGTGCAGGAACAGAGTCTGTCTCCGGAAGTTTCAGAGCGTCTGACCCAGATCATGGTATGCGTGCGGCATGGCATGATGAGCGCCAAGGGGGTTAAGGACGTCCGGCATAATATCCGGGAATTTCAGGCCTCCATCAGTGAGGAAGTGGTGCGACTGTTTGAGATGATTTTAAGCACCACCAATCGTCTCTATGAAGACATTCCACAGCTCTGGGACCTCTCAAATAGCCAGGCTCTATTTGAAAGAATTACCGATCTGATTCGGCGCAACCGCGAAACCTACCAGGATCAAACCAACATGATTCATAAAGCGGTGATCAGTGGCCGCGTGCGGGATCTCGATACATCGTCCCTGCTGAACGTCAATAGCGAGTTGCACCAATCCAATCGCGTCCTCCTGTTGGCTGTTACCGACCTACTTTTGGATGCAGGTGCATCACAGCACATCAGACAGATGTCTTTTTAGCGTGAGACAATGGTCGATCGGTTCGAGGGGCACCAAGACTGGTGGGTGGTTTATTTTTTCTGTATTGCCCTCCTCTATGCTATCCTCAATGATAACGCTCAAAGTCACGATTCAATGTTTTTTGGGGGAGGTTACTATGCGGCCTTATAGTGTTGCTGCGACTTTATTGGCATTGCTGTTCGGCACAACGTCAGGGTTTGCAGAACCAAACGCTGATTCGGCACGCTTTGGTCGATTCAATGTTGCCCCAGAGGAAGTCGCTCCCGATCTTGAGGCTTACGACTTTAACGGCATCATCGCCCTCTCGAACTGCTCTGGCAGTCTGGTCCGCTTTGACGATAGCGTTGGCAGCGATCCTGGCATGATTCTCACCAATGGTCATTGTGTGCGAATGTTAAGTCCGGGAGAGGTGGTTTATCGCACCGACTCCAGCCGCGCCTTTGATGTGCTGGATAGCAACGCCCGCAAGATCGGCGAGGTGCGTGCCACCAAATTGCTGTATGCCACCATGACCAAGACCGATATGGCTCTCTACCAACTGCGGGAGACTTACGATCAGATTCAGACGTCATTTCAGACGGAGCCCTTGACCCTTGCCCGGGCCAATCCAGCGGATGGCACTCCGGTGGAGGTGCTATCCGGATATTGGAAGCGGGCTTATGCCTGTGCTGTGGACGCGACGGTTTATAGCCTCAAAGAGGGCAACTGGCTGTTTCAGGATTCCGTCCGTTATAGTCGGCCGGGATGTGACATGGTTGGGGGAACCTCGGGATCACCAGTCACCGCCACGGGAACTCGCACGGTGGTGGCGGTCAACAACACCGGCAATGAGAGTGGACGCAAGTGCACCGTCAACAATCCCTGCGAAATTGACGAGGATGGAACCGTCCGCTATGAAAAAGGCCTTGGTTACGCGCAGCAGACCTATTGGGTTTATGGCTGCCGTAACGATCAAGGGCAGCTGGACGTGGGTGTCGCAGGTTGCGCCCTTCCCCGTCCAGACTCCGTGCAGCAGGACACCTTGGATTAGACGGGATGTGTTAGTCCTTCGCATTCTTTGGGATCCAAAAATCCCTGCCGTTGTAACGCCTGCAATATACCCCGTGCGATGTCCAGATATTCGGAGCGGGGATATTTATAATCGCTGGTGTAGAACTCCGCGAGATTCCGAATTCCCGCCTGATCGATCATCGCTTTAAGCCGCGGTGAAGCCATGTACCGTGCCCAACCCTTGCTTTCCCGTTCCTGATAATACTGATCCAACTCCATGGGGGATGGACGATGGTAGGTTTCCAGATGCAAAAAGGCATCAACCGGCAGGCGATCCCGCGTCGTCGGTGATTCATCAGGATAGCCGATGACCAGACTGGTGACCGGGAATACGGTTTCTGGTAGGTCAAAAAGTCGAATCAGCTCCTCGCTGATACTCCAGGTTGTGCCCATATAACAGATACCTAATCCACGGCTTTCACATGCCAGGGCGAAGTTTTGGGCCAGAATGATGCTGTCCACTAGTCCTTTGAGAAACCCCAGGAAGTTATTAAAGTTGTCACGGGCGCCACGCATCTTCAGCCAGGTGCGCATGCGATAATAATCTGCGCAGAAAGTAGCGACGACAGGCGCCTGCAGGATCATCTCCTGCTCTCCATGCAATGTGTAAAGTTTTTTGCGGCGCTGTTCATCGCGCGTCAGAACCATGGACGTTGCGGTTAAGTTGCCGGAGGACGAGGCGCCGGCCATGGCCTGTTGCAGCATATCTCGCAGAAGCGAATCAGGAACGGGATCCGACTTGTACTTGCGAATGGAGCGATGTTGCGAAAAGAGTTCCTGCAAGTCCATGTGTGATTTCCTTCATGTCGAATGTCCGTAGGTTGATGATCGATGAAAGGTTGTAGAATAATCCCGAAGACCAGCATCGCTGATGTATAAGCACTTTCATCGAATGCCAACGAGTAAGCCGTCGCGAAAAATTTCCATCCCATTTATTCATATCTAAGAATTTCATGAGAAGAAACAGGTAAACTCACGGTGTGCGTAAGGGTTGAAAATGACACGAAAAGTGTTGGTTGTCTGAGTGAAGAGTGAAAATGAGAAGTCTTTCATGAGAATGTTCTCATTAAATGCTTGGTAATTAAGGGTTGCGCAGGCTTTGGTGTTTGTTAAGCTGAAAATATCTTCAGCAAAAAAACTTAATAGGAGAATGATGATGAAACGATTTGTCGCGCACGTTGGTTTTTTGGGTATGGCTTTCGCCGCTGTCGGTTGCGGCGTGGATTCTCAAACATCTTCCACGCAGGGAATGCAAAGCAGCGTCGGGCATGCCCGCATCTCGGTGCCGCAGACCAACACGGTTGAGGAAAACGATGCCTCCTGCAAGGCAGCCCTTGATGAAACTTATTCCTACAAACGTGGTTCAGAAGTGGTGATCCTTCCCGGCAAACAGAAGGAGATCTCCGTGGTCATGATCGTTCGCGGTAAAGCGATCCTGGTCGAATCACCCGAGCGTGTCGGTTTGAAAAGCATCTCATGTGTTCGCGCCGCTGAATTGAAAGCCATGGCTGCACCCTCCACTGTGGTGGTTGGCGGCGGCTCCAGCTTTAAATTTATCAATGTGGACGTGCATTCTTCCGTGGCGGAAAACGACGCCGCGTGCAAGGAGCAGGCTGGCGCTGAATTTTCTTACCAACAGGGTTCGGAAGTGGTGATGACCCGCGGTGGCGATGGCGCTATCACCCCCGTGACTGTTAATGACAAGGTTATCGCGATCCCCAGTGTTGAGCGCATCACCCTGAAGCAAATCAAGTGTGTGAAAAAATGATCGAAAAGGACCGGGGATGTTCTCCCCGGTCTCTTGTTCTCTGGTGGTAAGCTATCGATTTGCCAGGATGTTGCGGATAAAATCCGGTTCCAGCGTCGTTTTAGGAATCTTCTTATCAAACCAAAAGCTCAGTGGCTCTTCCAACCCGATACCCAACATGTAATTGTACAACGCCTTTTTTAATCCCGCACCGAGGCGGTCGTGGTCGCAAAGCACGGAGTCCTCAAAGTCCAGGTCATTTTTGGAAAAGGCATTTGCAGGACGCGGTATGATTTTAATGCCAAATTTTTCGGGGTTGATACCGATCGGGCTGTGTACCGTGGCGGCAAATCGGTGCCAATAGGCGGAATCCAGGCACCCATTGAGAAAGAGTTGACGCACCCGTTCAAGGGCATCGATGGTTTCCTGCTCCGTTTGCGAGGGAAAACCGTACATCAGATAGGCATGGACTAGGATTCCAGCTTCTCCGAAGGATCGGGTGACGCGGGCCACCTGCTCGACGGTAACTCCCTTGTTCATCAGCTTCAACAGGCGATTGGAGGCCACCTCAAGGCCACCGGTCACCGCCACGCAGCCTGATTCAGCCAAAAGGCGGGTCATGGCGGGGGTGAAACTCTTTTCAAATCGAATATTGCCCCACCAGGTGATACTCAAACCCTCATCGATCAGACGACGAGCGAGGGCAAACAAAATTTTAGGTGGTGCGGCCTCATCCACAAAGTGAAAACCACTTTGTCCGGTTTCTGCAATGGCGGCTCGGATGCGGGACATCAGTATATCAATGTCCGCCTCCTGATAGCGTTGAATATAGTCGAGGCTGACATCACAGAAATTGCACTGATTCCAATAGCACCCATGGGCCAGGGTCAGCTTGTTCCAGCGTCCATCGGACCAGATGCGGTGCATGGGGTTCAGCATTTCCACCAGGGACAGATATTGACCCAGGGGGAGCCCGTCATAGGTGGGGATCCCTGTATCGTTGTGATGGATGTCCTTGTCTTTGGCGTTGGTGATCATTACCACTTTTTGATCGTGACGCACAAAGGTGCGAAAGAGTTCCTGATTGGACCTTTTGCCACTGAGATGTTCCAGAATGGCCAGGAGAGGCATTTCGCCGTCATCGAGGGTCACGAAGTCGATGGAATCAAAAAGGCGAGGTTCCGATAATTCCCGTAGTTCAGTATTCACATAACCACCCCCCATAATCGTCTTAACCTGGGAATGTCCGGCTTTGATACGTTGGGCCATCTTGAGAGCGCCCAGGAGGTTGCCGGGGAATGGCACCGTAAATCCCACGACATCCGGTTGGTGGTGCTTCATCAAGTCATCCGTAATTGCATCAAGGTATCGGGCCACGAGCGTGGGTGTGGCCCTGAGCGCCTCCACCATGGGATCAAAACTGGGGACACTGGCGGCCAATCGTTCTCCATACCGGGACAGAGTGAAAAGCTCATCAATCCCGGCACCCACTACCTGTGCAATGTCATCGAGGTAGAGGCTGGCGATAAATTTTGCTTTATCCTGTATTCCCATGGTGCCAAAGGCCCAGGAAAGGTCAGGGTCGCCAAGCTCTTCCCACTGTGCCATGGCGGCAAATGATGGTCCCTCTGGTACAAACTTGCGGCTGACCAATCGCAAGGCCAGCGAGGGATCCAGTCCCTGTAAAAAACGAATCACCGGGTCTACAGTCCGCAAATACTTTTCCAGGTTGGCCTTAAAAGCCTCGATATGTGGGCTCTTGAGGCTCTTCTTCTGGGAAATGTCGTGGGCGACATCCTTAAGTCCCTTTTGGGAGAATAGCTTCAAAACCAAAGACATCGCGGGATCTGCCTGTACTGCGTTATAGCCACGGGATCGTAAAAATCCGGTCAAATAGGCGGTAGCGGGATAGGGGGTATTGAGTTGAGTCATCGGTGGCGTGAGGAGTAGTACCTTCAATGGCGGGCCCTTTTTTCTTTACGATATTTTTTTATATTGCGGAGTTGTCCGGGTAATTACCTATTTTATGACGATTTTCCCCCATAAAAATGCTCAAATTCAACCCATTTTATGCATAGTAACTCCGACAGACAAAAAATCTATTCTCAGCGGATGATTTTCTGATTGTACACCACATTGACCAAAACATTATGGTGCCTCCAGAGAATTCATTGGCTGTCCAATCAAATAAATGAGCGGGAACTTTACGGTCGGTGTCGGGATTCAGGGACGAATCTTAACTCAAGAACGGAGTACTGGTATGAAAAGCATGAAGAAGAGTCAGAATTTCGGAAACACCTTTCACACCTCATTCGCAGAGCTGAAGACCATCGCTGAAGGCATGGTCGGATGGCCCAGCACGGAGTTTTGGGATGCCATTGCCTGCCTTGAGTCCATGGCATCTCAATACGAAGCCAGATTAGCGATGGCGGATGAAGACTATGCGGATCAGACCTATGACTCCAATGTCATCATTCCCCTCCACTCCTCCGTGGATTACCGACGGGAGGGATTTGTTTATGATTTTCCAACTGTGGGAAATCTGGCGCAAAGTCCCTGGAGGGGGGTTCATGCCTGCCCATAAGGCTCCACACGCCCGAAACCAGGGGCTGTATCCCCTGAACATTGGGCGAATGCCGCCGAAATTGTTGCTGAAAGTCTGAATACCCAACAAAAGTTGCTTTTTTTGAAATCCCCCCCTTGACCTTCCCATTATGGGAAGGTTTAACCTCGGGTTGTTGCATCCAAAAAGGGGGAGAGTCCCATGAATCATTTCAACACCGCAAGTCAACCCGCGACAGCCGCTCTGTCCGGACAAATCTATCATTTGCCGGTCAACGGCATGACCTGTGCATCCTGTGTCAGTCACGTGGAGAAAGCCGCCAGCAAACAGCCAGGCGTCGCTGCAGTACAGGTGAACCTGGCGACCGAAAGCGCGTCTGTCGAGCTCGCCCCCGGAGGAGATATTCGCCAGGTGGTGCATGGCATTGAAGAAGCCGGCTACGATGTGCCGACCGAAGAGATGACGTTCGGAGTCAAAGGCATGACCTGTGCGTCCTGTGTCAGTCACGTGGAAAAAGCCTTAAATCGTCTACCCGGTGTCCTGGAAGCTTCTGTCAATCTGGCTACGGAGTCGGCCCGCATCAAAGCGGTGGCGGGTATGGTGACCCGTGGGTTGGTGGAGAGAGCGGTGGATGACGCTGGTTATACCGCGCAATTCGCCAAAAACGTGGACACCATCAGCCTGGAAGCACAGAGAGAAAAGGAGTTGCAGGCGGAAAAGCGGGATTTGATGGTGGCCATCGCCCTGTCGTTTCCGCTGTTGGTTCCTATGCTGGTCATGCCATTCGGATTGTCGTGGAATCTTCCGGCCTGGGTACAAATGGCATTGGCCTCACCGGTGCAGTTTTGGCTCGGAGGGCGCTTCTATCGCGCTGGATGGAAGGCGCTAAGAGCTGGGACCGGTAACATGGATCTTTTGGTGGCCCTGGGAACCACAGCCGCCTACGCCCTCAGCGTTTATCTGATGATTAAGGCGTCTGATGCAAATGCTCATCATAACGGGCACCTTTATTTTGAAACGGCGGCGGTGTTGATCACCCTCGTGCGTCTCGGTAAATACCTTGAGGCCAGAGCGAAACGGCAGACATCCGCCGCCATTCGCGCCCTGCAGGCTCTGCGTCCAGAAACAGCACGCATCCAACGGAATGGGCAGGAATCAGAGATTCCGATCGATGCCGTGCAGCCCGGGGACGTGGTGATCATCCGGCCTGGGGAGCGCATTGCGGTGGATGGGGTGATCATGGAGGGGCTCAGTGCCATCGATGAGTCTTTGATCACTGGCGAGAGTCTCCCCGTTGCCAAGGATGTGGGGGATAAAGTGACGGGGGGAGCTGTGAATGGCGAGGGCCTGTTGCATGTCCAGGCCACGCATGTTGGTGCGGAATCCACCCTCGCCCGCATTATCCGGCTGGTTGAAGATGCACAAGCCGCCAAGGCTCCGATTCAAAAGTTGGTGGATCGCGTTAGTGCGGTATTTGTGCCAACGGTTGTGTTGATTGCGGTCCTAACTATTTTTGTCTTTGGTTTAATGTCAGGTGATTGGGAATCCGCTATTGTGCGGGGGGTGTCCGTTTTAGTGATCGCCTGTCCCTGTGCATTGGGTTTGGCGACCCCCACCGCCATCATGGCTGGAACCGGAATGGGAGCCCGCCATGGAATCCTAATTAAAGACGCCGAAGCCCTTGAACTGGCCCATAGTCTCAATATAGTGGCTTTTGATAAAACCGGCACCCTCACGGAGGGGCATCCTGAAGTTGTTGGGCTTCAAACGATTGGTATCGGTGAAAAAGAGCTGGTCGCCATGGCTGCATCCCTTCAAAAAGGCAGTGAACATCCCCTGGCCAAAGCCGTTTTACGGTATGCAATTAAATCCGGTGTGGATAGCCAAAGCGCTTTGGAGGTCAAGGCCCTGCCGGGACGAGGTATTGAAGGGCGCGTCGGGACGCGATTCTTACGGTTAGGGAGCTTGCGTTTGGCCGAAGAGGATAGGATCAACATCGATCCTCTGCGGAGCTGGCTGGAATCAGCCCATGGCAGTGGTCAAACGGTGTCCTGGTTGGTGGATCGGGATCGTCGGGAATTGCTGGGAGCGATTGCATTTTCAGACAAGATCAAGGATACCGCAGCATCCACGATTGAAGCCTTGCACAAACTGAATGTGAAAACGGTCATGCTGACAGGGGACAATCAGGCCAGTGCCGCAGTCGTGGCCAAGGCCCTGGGACTGGACGATTATAGAGCCGAAGTTTTACCGCAAGACAAAGCGGCTGTGATTCATGATATGCGATCGCAGGGGAGTGTGGTGGCGATGGTCGGTGACGGTTTGAATGACGCTCCGGCACTGGCGGCTGCGGATGTCGGTATAGCGATGGCTTCGGGGACCGATGTGGCGATGCATTCATCGGGAATCACCCTGATGCGCAGCAACCCCCTGCTGATACCGGACGCCATTGACCTTTCGCGGCGAACCTATCAAAAGATCAAACAAAATCTTTTTTGGGCTTTTTTCTACAATGCAGTCGGCATTCCCCTCGCAGCCTTGGGATACCTCAGCCCCATGATTGCCGGTTCCGCAATGGCATTTAGCAGTGTCAGCGTCGTGGCCAATGCCCTGCTATTAAATCGTTGGCGCCCAGCCGCAGGTTCAGCGGCTAAGGGAGGAATATCATGAATATCGGACAGCTTGCCACCGCATCAGACGTTAATGCCAAGTTGATTCGTCACTATGAAAGCATCGGATTGATTCCCAAGGCGGATCGCACCGAGTCGGGGTACCGGGTATATTCGGAAAAGGATGTGGCTTTTTTGCGTTTTATCAAGCGGGCCCGCAGTCTAGGTTTTTCCATGATCGAGATCAAGAAGCTTATGGGTCTCTGGCGCAATAAGACCCGTGAAAGTAAAGAAGTCAAAACGCTGGCCCTGGAACATATTCGAGGTCTGGAAAAAAAGATTCAGGAGATGCAGGACATGGTCGATACCTTAAGATCCCTCTCTCGCAATTGCCACGGTGACCATCGCCCCGATTGTCCCATCATTAAAAATTTGGCTGAGGAGTGATTTAAGATGAAGTGCTTTTTAAAACTGGCCGCCTTTGTTTTCATTTTGATGTCACTACCAGCCCAGGGTAAGACCGTCCGTTACGAACTCATGGCCACCCAGGGTGTGGTGAACCTCAGCGGCAAGAAATCCGTGGATTGGGCCCTGATGCTGAACGGCAGCATCCCAGCTCCGACCCTTGAATTTACGGAAGGGGACGATGCTGAAATCGTGGTGACGAACAACATCCCCGGTCAGGAGCTTTCCATTCATTGGCACGGGATATTGCTACCGCCCGATATGGATGGGGTGGCCTATGTGAACAATCCACCGATTAAATCAGGCACGTCGTTTACGTTTCGCTTTAAAATCCGTCAGCACGGCACCTATTGGTATCACTCCCATACGGCATTGCAGGAACAAAAGGGTGTCTACGGGGGAATCATTATTCACCCGAAGGAGCGTACCATCGCCTATGATCGGGACGTCGTAGTGGTTCTCAGCGATTGGTCCGATGAAAATGCCGATCAGATCATTCGCAATCTCCGCAAAGACGGTGATTACTATCTCTATAAGAAGGGGACGGTTCGTTCAATCTGGGGAGCGATGCAGGCTGATGCCTTGGGGACATACTTCCACAATGAGTGGACCCGTATGGGGGGAATGGATCTATCGGACGTGGGGTATGATGCGTTCCTGATCAATGGCAATAGATCGTCGCAACTGGCCGCAGCCAAGCCAGGGGAGAAGCTCCGGATTCGCCTGATCAACGCTGCCGCATCGTCCTACTTTTACATCTCTTTGGGGCAGAACCCGTTTAAAGTTATCTCCGCCGATGGCATGGATATCCAACCGCAGCTAACCCGCGAGATTCTGATGGGGATGGCGGAAACTTACGATATCCTGTTTGAAGTGTCGGATAGTAGAAGTTATGAGCTGCGAGCCACTGTGCAGGATGTCACTGGCTACGCTTCCGGATGGATTGGCTCTGGTGAAAAAGTCCCGGCTCCTGATAAACCGATACCGGATATGTACGCATCCATGGATCATATGGGGCACGGATCGTCCCACGAGGGTCATTCCATGCCGTCTGGTGAGTCAACACCTTCGATGCCAGTTGAGAAAGAAGGGAGTCAGGAGAAACCCGGGGTTGATCACAGCCAGCACAACATGGATCACAGCCATCATGGGATGGATCATTCCTCCCATGGCAGTGCCCCCGTTGCATCTCCATCAGGTGCAACGGTGGAAACTCTGACGGTGGATCATCTAAAAGCTTCCGAAAATTCGGCATTTGCCAAAACCATCCCCACACATGATGTCAAGTTAGTGCTGGGGGGGGACATGGAACGATACGTCTGGCACATCAATGGCAAGGCCATTCATCAGGATCGAACCATCACCATCCGCGAAGGGGAGGTGGTGCGCTTTACCTTTGTTAACGACACCATGATGCATCATCCGATGCACCTGCACGGGCATTTTTTTCGGGTCATCAACGCTGGTGGTGATTTTGCCCCATGGAAGCACACGGTGGATGTGCCGCCCCACGGTACCCGTGTTATCGAATTCCTGGCCAACGAACCGGGGGACTGGATGCTGCACTGTCATAACCTGTACCACATGAAAACGGGTATGGCCCGCGTGATCAAATATTCAACCTTCACACCCAAGCCGGAAATCGCTGCTTTGCAAAAGGTTGATCCCCACCTGCACGACCATATCTATGGAGATGGATTGATCGAGTTGTCCAGCAATCATGCGCAACTGCGGGGACGCCTCAGCCAGACCTGGAATACTCTGGAGGCCCATGCCGAGACCCGAAGCTATGAAAATATGGACCATGCAGAAGGGGAGATTCTCTACCGCCGCTGGTTTACCAATTTCCTGAATCTGGCATTGGGGGCAAGTTATTTTGGAGAATATGAGGAAGACAAGACCCGCGGTGTTGCGGGTATCGGATACACCCTACCCATGCTGGTGGAAACCACCCTCTTGGTGGATCATGTGGGGCAACTGAGTCTTGAACTCGAAAAAAAGCTGCAGTGGACCTCGCGATTTTATACTGATCTCGATGTCCTGTTTCGTCAGGAACAGAAGACCGAATTTGAGGTTTCTCTCATGTATGCCCGTGCCTGGAGTTGGAGTGTCGGCTTAATGGCCACGGAGGATGACGTGGGAGTCGGCGCCCAATATAGATTCTAAAAATAGGCGAACCCTGACTTGCATCAGGGTTCGCCCACAAACGAATCAAACGACAGATTTTGTCGTTGAAGATCAACCTTCCCAGTTAGCATAATCCACGCTGAAAATTTCGCAAGTTGAGAGACTGCCCTTCACAGTATAAACGGGCACACTCAAGCCAAGATCGTAGATATGGGTGATAGAAAAAAAGTTCTCATCAGCGCTAAAGGTATAGCGGCTGTACGCACCTCCAGCATCGTGTCCATTGACTGTCATAATGGTGTCGGCGACCTGGCGGGAGCGTTCCACCATCATTTCGCTGGTGCAGGCCGAGGGGCGAGCAATTTCATCGCCAGAGCTGGATGTGGCGCCTGCCGTGATTTGTTTGCTGGTGCCAAAGGCCAGGCTGTTGCTCAATAAGACACTTAAAAATAGTAATTTATTCACGACTTATTCCTTTATTCGCGGATTTTAGGACAGCTTTTGTTTCCTTGGAGCCGGCATTCCATCGGTGTTCACAGACACCTGTTTACGACCACACGAGAAAGTTTTCTAGATTTAAGATATTAAAACATGACCAAAATGTTTATAATTTATGAACTATGGATATTTTTACCTACCAAGACTATCGGCAAGTACTCCGCCACAAGATCAAAGAGAATCGGGATGTGCGGGGGTATCAGAGTATACTCGCCAAAGCGGCGGGGTGCCAGCGCTCGTATTTTTCTCAAGCCATAAATGGACAAGTGCAACTGACCCCCGAACACGGACTTGGGCTGGCGCAGTTGTGGAAACTCAACAGTGATGAAACCGATCATTTTATGGACCTGATTCACTGGGATCGCGCGGGTAACCGTGAACTACGGAGCTACTATGCCACAAGGGTCAAGGCCCGCCAAAAAGCGCGAGAGGATTTGGTGCATCGCCTGAGCCTCAAGCCGCTGCCCCTGACCGATGATAAAACCATTTATTACACGTCGTGGTACCATAGTGCCATTCACATCCTTTGCACCATTCCCCAATTTCAAACCCCCGAGGCCATGGCCCACCGCCTGCAAATGCCATTGGCAATGGTCATGAAATCTCTGAATCTTTTGATCGAGCTGGACCTGATCCAGGTAACCCCGCAGGGACGATATCTACCCAAGTCATTTAATATCCACTTGCCCCGCTCTTCACCCTGGACACATGTGAACCATGCCCAGTGGCGGCAACGGGCTAATTTCAGTCTGATGGCAAACGATGGGGATGGTGTCCATTACACAGCCGTTCATTCTCTGAGTCATGCGGATATTAAGCGCCTCAAAGAGATGCTGTTTCAGTTTATTGAATCAAGCCGCGTGATTGTGCAGGATTCCCAGGAAGAAGATCTGATCTGTGTGACACTTGATCTCTTTCGCGGCTAGCACTCCCATGTTTATTCGACGAAACCAGCGTTGCTCGTCGTCGAAAAAGGCTTCATTTTTAACTGGTAAAATTTGCTGAATTTGCATTAAAACCCTTGGCCGGTGCACGCTTTGAAAGGGTTTGTCTATGTTTAATGATTACTTTAGCAAAATAAATAGGTTAGCTTGTAAATGGCGAAATTTCCTTATCGCAGGGATGGTGATTTCCGGTTGTGGCGGCGGTTCAACCGAAGAATATGCACCAAAATTTGATGCCCCCTATTCCGTGGCGCGGCACGGGGTGATTGCCCAAGGGCAAATCCTCTCCACCAGCAATGAACGGCGCAATATTGAACAATATGTTATTTCGCAGATGATGTATGCCATCGGCCAACTCAATGGCATCGGTGGTGCGCCTGATATGAAACGCACCGTAGTTAAAGTGGATAAGGTGGAACAACGAGAAGATGGATTATATCTGGCAACCTATCATGCGAATCTCTTTTTAGCGTGGCCCCGGGAGCGGGATAATGCCACACATTACGAACTGATACTACCGCTGCGGGCGGACTTTGAGGGTCAGAAGACCCTGATGGATGAATTGGTGGGAAATTTTCTGGATCGTCAATGCGTGGACTGGGCGTCCCACGATCTTTCCATCGCGAACTTCTGGTACTTCTATCGACCGGAGCAAAAATCCTGTGAGAGTCGCATAACCAAAGCAGAGTCCGCTGGACTGATCACCCGCATGACCATGGAAATCCTGCCAAGCGACGAAAACACCGAAGGTAAAAGCCCCGAATATTCGGAGATCTGGAAGGATGGAGTTTTGACCGCAACCGCGATATTTGGCAAGGATAAGGCCGGGGCCACCCGAGATAGTGACGAGGGTATCGCCGCATTCATCCAAGCCTACGAGTTGCTGATCGACACTTTTGGAAGACCGAAGAATTCCAACCTGAAGTGGTATCAAAAGCCAGGGGCAGACCATCCCACCCTGGAATTGGTGTTTGATACCCCCGCCGGTCCTTTGGATATTCATTTTTATCTTGTGGACGAACTGCGCAATCCTACTGAGGAATTTCGTCAGGCCTATGCCGCTCGCTCCGCTATTTCTGATTTTGTTAGTTACAACGGCCATGCGGCGCTGGGGGCTAATATCCGGACATTGGCCAGCTTGGGACAATTTAGAGCGGGGCAGTACCAGTTATTTCATATCAATGGTTGTGACACCTTTGCCTATGTGGATCATGTGATGCGGGATGCCCACCACAGATTAAATCCTGACGATAGTCCCCACAAATACCTCGATATCATCACCAATGCGATGCCCTCCTATTTCACGCAGCTGGCGCGGGGACATATGGCGATTTTGCGGGCACTGGTGGAACAAAAGAAGACCTACCGTTCCATCCTGAGCGATGTCGATCCTTATCAGCGAGCCGTGGTGACAGGGGAAGAGGATAACGGTGCTGCATTTCGGAGTGCCCCGTAGGCAATTGGGAAAATGCGTCAATAAGAAAAAAGCAGCTCCCTTATTGGAAGCTGCTTTTTTATGGGCAAATATCCCCCATCGACTAGGCGAGTTCGAACCGGTCAAGATTCATGACCTTGCTCCAGGCCGCCACAAAGTCCTGCACAAACTTGCCCTTGGCGTCATCGCTGGCATAGACTTCCGACAGAGCCCGCAGCTCCGAGTTGGAGCCGAACAGCATGTCCACGCGGGAGGCGGTCCATTTGACTTTGCCGGTTGAACGGTCGCATCCCTCGTAATGCCCTTCGGTCGTCGCAGGTCGCCATTCAGTATTCATATCCAGTACGTTGACGAAAAACTCATTGGTCAGGGTTTCCGGGGTTGTGGTGAAGACGCCGTGTTTTGACTGCTCAAAGTTGGCATTCAGTACTCGCATGCCGCCGATCAGGGCCGTCATTTCCGGGGCTGTCAATCGTAGCAATTGTGCCCGATCCACCAGCAACTGCTCTGCCGGGGTGTTTATGCCCTTCTTCTCATAGTTGCGGAAACCGTCCGCCATCGGCTCCAGGACCGCAAACGATTCCACGTCGGTTTGATCCTGTGTCGCATCGGTTCGACCGGGGGAAAAGGGAACCTTGACGGTGTGCCCTGCGCGTTTCGCGGCCTCTTCAACCGCAGCGCAGCCACCTAGAACGATCAGGTCCGCCAGGGAAACCTTTTTCTTGCCGGACGTGCTATTGAATCCCTTTTGAATCATCTCGAGGTTTTGCAAAATCTCAACCAATTCACCCGGCTGATTCACCTCCCAGTTTTTCTGGGGCGCGAGGCGGAGGCGTGCCCCGTTGGCACCACCCCGGTGGTCGGAGCCACGGTAGGTGGATGCAGATGCCCATGCTGTTTTCACCAGCTGCGCGATGGACATTCCACTGTCCAAAATCTTGGATTTTAGTCCGGTGATATCCTGTTCATTGATCAGTTCGTGATCAACTGTGGGGACCGGGTCCTGCCAAATCATAACTTCTTTTGGAACTTCTGGTCCCAGGTAGCGGGAACGCGGGCCCATGTCCCGGTGGGTCAACTTAAACCATGCCCGCGCAAAGGCGTCTGCAAAAGCCTGAGGGTCTTTGTGAAAGCGGCGGGAAATCGGTTCATAAATCGGGTCGAAACGCAGGGACAAGTCGGCAGTGGTCATCATCGGGCGGTGCTTTTTACTGGTATCATGGGCGTCCGGAATCATGTCTTTTTCGGCGACGTCTTTCGCGAGCCACTGCCAGGCGCCAGCGGGGCTTTTCACCAACTCCCATTCATAACTAGGGCATGTTCGGCAATAAACCGCCGCTTTCACCTAGCTGCACAGCCATTTCATGACAATTCAGGCTTTATCCCGTTCCACTTCATTGGGTAACTCTGCATGCTCTGCATCGGCTCTGAAATTTTTATCAACTTGTCGC
>JAKQGS010000366.1 GCA_029556045.1 Pseudomonadota bacterium
GCGACAAGTTGATAAAAATTTCAGAGCCGATGCAGAGCATGCAGAATTACCCAATGAAGTGGAACGGAATAAGACCTGAATTATCATGAAGTGGCTGTTCAGCTGGGTAAATGCGGCGGTTTATTGGCGAACGCGCCCTAAGTAAATGACGATGATTAATGCTATTCCTGAAATCAGCGGTCCTATTACTTGATTGGCGAACCAAACTAATAGTGGCCCTTTCTGCAGAGAAATAGGGTTACCATTTTTTTTAAAATTAGCTGTAAATTTGGTCCAGGACGAACTTATCGCTTTTTGGATAATTCTCATTTGATTGCCTCGATTCAATTTTTTGTATCTAAATCTAATTCGGTAGGAGAGGGTATAAGTTGATGGGTAGGAATAACCAAAACTCAACTGAGGGAAAGTTTTGAGAAGTAAAAGTGAAATTTCCCTCCGGAGGATAGCGCATCTTGTATGTTTTGATTAGTTCCGGGGCCTTGCATGCTTTTCATGCATTTAAGGAAAGACGTAGAAAACACCCTTGAATGATCCTGCAATTGCATGAAAGCGATTGGCGGAGATTCTGTGACAAAAGGCATTAAGGTAAGAAAATACTTAAAGACAAAGTCTTCCGATCCTTTCATACGGCTTGCCTATTATGGAGCATCTATGCCTTTGGGGATGGCTCTTCTTATCGAAGGTTTGCGAACTAAAGTTGGTTTGACACAAGCACAGTTGGCAAAGATGGCTGGAGTCAGCCTTCCTATGATCGGTCGGCTCGAGCGTGGTAATCTAGGTCGTATCCCAACGCTGGCCACGATCAATAAGGTGTCCAGGGCTTTGGGATATGAAGTTGGTTTGGTGATTCCATTGGTAGCTTCAAAGCAGTGAAGATTGGTCGGGGCGACTGGATTCGAACCAGCGACCTCACGCCCCCCAGACGTGTGCGCTACCAACTGCGCTACGCCCCGATTAATCTGGCATCTGATCAAAAAATGATCAGCCGAAGTGGGAGGAATTCATACCTATAATCATATAGATATGAGCTTCGATTCAGAGGATCTTTTGTAATCATAATCATCCACTTCGTAAACAGTTTTTTCGTCTTTTAAAACGGGTCCGTGGTGGGAGATCAATCCAATCGAGTCCCCCTCGCAAGCATAATATTATTATCTAGTTAAAACAGTTAGTTGCAAGAATTACTGCAGAGGTCAAAGCCTTGACGGCTTTGTTTGCCCCACGACCCCCTTGTTAAGATGGACGTAGCGGTATTGCCGCAAACCCTCCTTTTTAATGATTTGACGAATACCGGAGACAACGACATGAAAAGCCATTGCCGCCGGCATATTCTGGGGCTGTACCTGGCCGCTGCCATCCTGATGATCGGCGCGGGAACCTCTCGGGCCGCAGATCAGGGCAAAGTGAGTTACCACAAATTCGAGGTCACCCAAAAAGTGGCGGAGCATGTGTGGTTTTGGGAGGCTGTATTCAGCTCCTACAATGCGGACAATATGATCATCCACGACACGAGGTACCCCAATATTATCGTGGATGTGGTGGATTATAGGCAGTTTTCCGCCCAGTATAACGGGGGACGTGCCCTGTCGCGGGACCAAAAATCCGATTGGGTCGACCGTTACCTCAAACGATATGAATTGGCATTAAGTCGGTTTCACGAGCGCGGGAAAGATGCGGCCCAGCTGGGTCCGATGGAAAAGCGTATTTTAGCGGTGTATAGCCGTCACCGTCAGGCGCTGGCTGATCTATTGGCCGGCAAGGCCACGCTGCGCACCCAGCAGGGTATGGCGGATCAGTTCAAAACCGCCGCTAAACGAGCTGAGGTCTATCTGCCCTATATGGAACGAATCTTTCGGCAGCAGGGTATGCCGGTGGATTTGACCCGTCTGGCGTTTGTGGAGTCGATGTTCAATACCAAGGCTCGATCCAAGGTCGGTGCGGTTGGCATTTGGCAGTTTATGCCGGAGACGGCTCGCTCGTTTATGCTGGTCAATCGCTATATTGACGAGCGGCAGAGTCCGATTAAAGCCACTTACGCAGCGGCGTCCTTTTTGAAGCAAAATTTTAAGGAACTTGGTACCTGGCCCCTTGCGGTGACTGCCTACAATCACGGACCGGCGGGGATGAGAAGAGCGGCCAGAACCCTGGGGACTAAGGATCTGAGTGCCATTATTTCTCGCTACAAATCACCGACCTTTGGCTTTGCTTCGGCCAATTTTTATGCGGAATTTGTCGCGGTCCGGAATGTCTATAACCGCTCTTTTGCGAAGAAGTTCAATCGCAATCACAACCCCTTGAATATCACGGCCATCAAGCTTAACAAACCAACTTCCGTCAGTGAATTGATCAATAAAACGCCCCTTGATGAAAAAACCCTGCGGGAATTCAATCCGTGTATCCAAAAGGAATATTTTGCATCGCAACGCCATAAACCGTTGCCCCGCAATTATGAATTGGTCGTTCCAATCGCCATTGAAAATGAAGTGCGCAGTTCGTTGAATAATCGAGGTGGTATCGCTTCACAAAAATCGGGAAGGACGCGAATATGAGGCGCAAGCAACTGCTGTTAGGAATAGTGTTGGTCACCCTCGGCGCTGCCGCCGCAGCAGCAGAAAAGTCCAAAAGCGTGGATTCTATCCTTGATCGCCTGGAAAAGCGCTTGATGGATGAAGAGCGTGGCGTCATGGACATGGGGGATGAGGCCGGGGCCTCCATGCAAAAGGCTGATGAAATCATCACCACCTACGAAGGTAAGGGTCAGGTCATCCAGGCGGTGCCTCAACGATCCCGTCCTCTAGCCGATGTTGAAGAAGCGGTTGATCAGCTGGTTCGGGATGTCGATCAGTTGGGCAGTGATGTGCAATCTCATCGGCAGAAAATTTTGGAAGCCGCCCGGATCGATAATGTTGTCGAGATCCTCGTTGCCCCCGATGATGCCAAAAAAACATCCCTGCGCACCATCGATGTGGAAATCGACGGGGTGAATGTGTATCGCATCAGCCAGGATGCCGGACTTTGGCTCACACAAAAAAGCATTCCAGTCTATCTGGGGCCTATGAAACCTGGAGCCCATGAGTTGTCCTTTACGGCACGGGTCGCCCGTAAGTCAGGCGAAAAACTCACCTATGATGCATCGGGTTATGGCACCGTTAATCAAAAATTTGCCTTCAAGATTCCGGATGGCAAGAGCAAAAAACGCTTTGTTGTGAAGGTTGCGGCTCCTGACAAAGGCAATGAAACCGGCAAGGCGGAATGGCAGGAGCTCAACAAAAAATGAACAATGAGATCCCATCGATTCGCTCACTTTTCCCAAACTCGGGGCGTCGGGTCATTATTATGTTGGCTTTTGCCCAACTCACCCCAGCTCTGGTGGAAGCGAAACCTTCAGTCAAATCTCTGAGTTCACCGGAACAGGAGATTCAGAAAGCATTGGATGGACTTGATCTCATTGCCAAACGTGCTGAATCCGGCGCAGTTATCGCCCGTACCGAGTCCATTGGTCCCTTGGTGTATTCTGTCGACAGAGCCTTCGATTTGGGGCTTGAGGCTTATCAGCAGAATGAACCCCTCCTGGCGGCGCGTTATCTGGAGTTTTTCGCGCAGGGGGCTCAGGTCCCCGACCCTGACAGGCTGAAAACTGCTTATTATCATCTGGGTCGCAGCTACGAACTGGCGAAACTTCCTGAAAACTCCGTGCGTTCTTATGTGGCCTATCTGGCGGTGCAAGTGACGGCAGCCAATTTGGAAAAATCGCAGCTGCTGGACGTCATGCGACGTTTGCTGGGCCTCTATGCAAATCAATCCCACAATGACAAAAAGCGCATAGCCCAGCTGATGGCTACGATCACCACCCTTGACCTTCCTAAAGATATTCGCGCTGAGTTGTACTTCTATGCAGGCTACTTTGCTGGTTCCATCGGGCTGCGGAAGCAGGCGCTGGAACTCATGGAGCAGGCTTTGGCGGAATCACAGGACTCCCATGTGAAGGCCCAGGCTCACTACTACCGAGGGCATCTTCTTGGGGTCAATGGCGCGCATGATCAAGCTATGGGCCACTTCAAGAATCTTTTGGCCATGCCGGACGCCGGCGTTAAAGATCTTAAAGATTTGGCGAGGTTAGCTTCAGCTCGATTGATGGTGTTGGAAAAAAAGCCGGAAACCGCCCTGGACTACTACCAACAGGTCAGCACCGATTCGACGCGGTTTCGTGAGGCACAGTTTGAACGAATCTATGTGGCAATACAGCTGGAGAGATTTGATGTTGCCCTGCGAGATGCGGAAAACTATCTGAAAGTGTACGGAGACCACGAAGAATCCCGTAAAATCCGCATGCTGACTGGATACCTGAACCTTCGGGCCGGGAAGTTCCATGAAGCACGACGAGTCATTCAAGCGGCCGATACCAGCCTAGCAGGAACACTGTCCTGGTTGTCTTCCAACTATGGGGGTCATCAGCGGACCATGAACCAGCCGGACGTGGATAGGGTTATGAAAGTTGTGGCCCCATACGTCGTTCATCCAGCCGTCATGGTCCAGGCACACAGTCTCTTTCAACGGATTGATCGGGAGGAACGTGAGGCCAGCGACGCCCGTAATATTATTCAGCAGTCCATCTTTGTTCTGGGCCGGGCCAATCTGGGTATGACACGACCCTATGAGGTTCGGCAGATCCAGCAGATGGAGTCCGAAATCGAACGGGTTCTGCAAATCGGGCACCGGCTCCTGGAAACGGAAAAAAACCTTTATTCCAAATCCCTCACTGAAGCGGAGCAAAAGGAACTGGAATTCAACAGTCGCCGAAGGCTTCGGGTCTTTGGCTCGTTGCGCACACCCTTTTACTACCGGGGCGATAGTCAGGCCCTGCTGCATCAGGGAGAAATGACATTGAAAGTCGCACAACTGACGGAAAAACTTCGCAAGTCCAAAGCGCAGCTTGCTGCGTTGAAACTTTTGGGGGCTGGGGATGGAACAGGCGGAGGCCGTAGTTATGGCTCATCCTATGAGGACCTATCCCAACGGTTTGCTGATGCGGAGAGACAGCAAAATCGCGCCATTGAGTTGATACGTATGCGCGCGGCCCAGGAGATGTTGGTGCATAGCCCTTATCAAAAACTAAAGATCATTATCAAACAATATGCCGGGGCTCTTCATGATGAGGAGTCGATTCTGGCAAAATACCGCGACACCTATGCGTCTCATTCTGAACGTTATCTGAAGGACCAGGCTGACTTGGCCTGGAAACGCTGGGAGAGCGTGCTGAAGAATCTGTATTCCCGGTTGAATCAGGCGGAAGATGGACTTCGGCAACAACTGAAGGAAGACGTGAAGGGGTTTGAGCAACAGATTGCCCGTTTTGAGCTATTGCGACTCAAGATGGCCAGCCTGCGGGAGAATATCAGCAATGAGCTATCCGATCAATGGCCTGCCATCTTGGACCACTATGTCATTCATCTTGAAGAACGCCGGGCGCAACATCAGAAGTGGTTGGGAGATATCGACTGGCTTTCAGCCAACCAGACCAGCCAGGAACGGGAAAAAGAAACGCGAAAATTTGAAGTGTCTCGGGTGATGCTGGAAGAAAACCTAAAGGATCTGGAGCAAACTAAGTCCTGGCAATGGGGGCAACCATGAGGGTGATTCAATGCACGATTTTGGTTCTCACGCTGTCGACAACGCTCAACGCAGCTCCTCAGAAGAAACTTGCTCCTGATGTGCCCTCTGCGGAAACGATGGATGCCTATCGCAGTTACTGGCAGGAATTTGATCGTTATGAAGCGCGTCGTCTGCGCGAAGAAAAAGACAAGTACCAGAAAAGCTGGAATCAATTGCGGCAGGATTTCGACGCCAAAACCCAGAAATTAACATCGGAACAAACGAGCAGCCTGCGGAAGTCAATTGCAAAATACAAGGAAAATCTTAAAAGGTATCCTGATTCTGACACCAGGGTAGCCACCCTTCTGAATCTCGCTCAGGCGCAAACTAAGTTGGCTAGTGTCATAGACGAGGCAGAAGAAGGCGCAGGGCAGAACTTGCGGACAGCTGCCATCGTCAATTTGGCGGAAATTGAACGTGGATACCCTCATTATGAGAAGATCGATCAGGTCTTTTATCTGCATGGATTGCTCCTGACTCACATGGGCCAGGATCAGGCCGCCCGTACACTTTGGCAAAAGCTGTCGCAACTGAAAAAAGCATCCTTATTCACTCTGCATGGCAACCTCGCTATGGGGGACTACCATTTTCGGCAGGAGAGCCCGCGAGAAGCGTTAACGTACTACAAAAAAGCCCGGGATCTTTTGCAAAATGACGACATTCCCAATCGAGACTACGAATCGCTGCGGGTGCAATACCGGGTGGCATGGGCCGCATACCGTTCTGCCCGGCTGGGGGAATGTATTGAAACGGCGTTCGCTCTGCTTGGTCCGGGTCGGGAAGCCCGGAAACGGGACTTTCAGAGGAAGGTGGAGCAGGACGCGGTGGATTTGATCGGTGATGCGCTGTTCGAAAAAAATGAAATTCAATATACAAAATCGACGCTTCGACGGCGTGAAATTGCCCCATTTGCCGCTGCGGTGGCCACCCGTGTTATGCAACAATACGCTTTCCACAAGATGTATGATCGCGCGATTGAAATCGGTGAACACGTGGTTGAGGAACATCCTCTCACCCGGGAAGCTCCCGGTTTGCTGACAGCACTGGCAGAAGGATATCAAAAGGCCGGCCAGGAGGATCTATGGTTGGTGCAAATGGAAAAACTCGCACTGTTATTGCCAAAAGACAGTCTGTGGCGCAGCCGTCATCGTGATCAATTTGAGGCCACCCGCCAAATGGAATCACTGTCCTTGCCAGCGGCCAAAACCGTTGCTGCATGGCACTATGAAAAAGGCATAGCGACCGGCAATGCCACGCGGCTTAACAATGCACAAAGCTACTATGGATTGCTGGCGAAGTACGATCCAGTGCATCAGGATGCCATGCAGTGGCGTATCCGCCAGGCTAATTGCGCGTTTTATGCGGGACGATATCCGGAAGCCGATGCACGGTACGCCCATCTCAAGACTGAGATGCGGTTAAAGGAGGAAGATCTCGCTTTTGTGGCTTACCAGTTAGCTTTAACGCGGGAAAAAATCTGGAATGATGTTTTCTTGAAAGTTTCGTCACAGGGAGAAGGCACTACCGCAGCTTCCATGGAAGCACTCAAGAATTTGCAAAAGGCGGTGGAAGAATATGCCAACAGGTTTCCTATGGAAAGTAAAACTGTCGATCTTCTGCTTATGGCGGCCAGTGCTAACCGTGATGCCGACAATCTGGCGCAAGCCAATCAATATTGGCAACGGGCTTTGGTTTCGGATCCAACTCCAGGGCAACGGGCTATCGCTATACGGGGGATGGTACTGACAAAGGTCAACAAGGGCACCTCCCGCGACGTGATGGACCTGGCGATGCGTTATCTGAAACTTGAGAATTGGGATTCCATGGGCACATCATTGGGGTCGGAACTTAAAGGGGTATTGTCATCTGCCGCAGTATCGGAAGGTGAGCGCCTGAACAAGGAGGGCAACGTCCTTGAGTCTGGTGGGTTGTTGGTGATGACGGCGCAGGAATTTCCGGATATCCCCGAACGGGATAAAATTTACCGCGACGGGGCTTATATGCTGGCTTTAGGAGGCGATTGGAGCGGAGCCCGTCAGGCAGCTCTTCGTTTTCTCGACGAGGGGCGAAAAAATGACGTGGCCGGAGACATGCTATATCTCAAAGCGCGCGCGGACGAATTCCAAATGAAGTTCCGTCCTGCGGTGGAAAGCTATTTGGCGTTAGCCAATCAGTTCCCCCGCCATTCCCGCGTCAAGGCCAGCCTTGTGCGTGCAGAAAATCTGGCTGGGACTGATGAAAATTACGAAATGGCTGGCCGTGCCGCGGAAAAACTCGGCGACTTGGCCGGGGACAATGATGCGCAGGTTAAAGCCTACCAGCGATCTTACCAGCATTTTGAACAAGGTGGTGATCATGGCTCAAGCGCGCGGGTAGCAGCCAAGATGAACAAGAAGTCCAAGTCCACGTCGTTGCGGTTGCAGAGTCAATTGGCTGAAGCCCGTTCGCAGTTTGCTCTCGGTCAGGAAAAGGCGGCTCTGGCCTCATTTGCCAGGATCGCCCGTGCGGCGGATAAGGAAAGAGATCGACTTGATAACAAAGTTTATCAGGCTGTAGCCGGAGAAGCATACTTTCGCCTTGGGCAAGAGGCTGAGGCGCAGTTCAGGGATTACAAATTGACCCGTCGCAGCGGTAAACCACTGGATAACGTGAATCGCAAAGCAGGCTATTTTGAAACTTTAAGCCAGCACTATGATAAAGCTATCCGGACTGGCCACGAGGACTTTGCCATCAAGTCCCGGCTTCGTGTGGCTGCCGCAGCTCAGGAGTTTTCTGAAGACCTGGCTGAACTGTTAACTAAACATCAGGATAAAATGGCATCATCAGAATATGAAAAGTTAAGCGCCAATAAGGAGCGTTTAAGTTCCTTGGCAGCCAAATACAAAGATGCGAATGCACTGGTAAACTCCTCCTCCAGAGGGCGCAATTCAAGAGGGCGATCCGCCCGCATTGGCGGGGGAAACCGTGCCGTACAGGAAAATGGTGACGAATCGGGTGCAGGCAAGGAAGTCTTGCCGGAAGCGGTTGGCAATAATATGCCGTCACAATGGAGCTTCTGAGGGAATGACCATGAAACTTCTATTTCTCACCGGGATATTCAGTGCTCTCGTGGCATCTTGTGCTACCTCATCGCAACCCAATCACGAGCCAGCGGACGTCTCGATTGAACGAATGCCTCAGGAAAAGATCGCGCAGAAGCAGGTGTCCGGACGTAAAGACGGACCTATCATGCTGTCCCATGGGGAGAGTCTTGCGTGGCAAAAATTTTTTACCACCCCGCCAGATCCGCGTCAAAAGTCCGCATTAGAAAAAACACTGAAAGCCTATGACGGCAAAAAAACAACTGAAGCTTTTTTGAAGCGAGGAAGGACATTGGTATCTTTGGGACGCTTGAGGGAAGCGGAAGCTGCCTTTCAGGAAGGGCTGCGCCTTGATCCCCGCCATTTACCGCTGATCCTCGATTTGGCTCAGGTATTCCTTCGCCAGCATAAGACGCAGGAGGCCATGGGTTTTCTCGGACAGGCTCATGGTGTCTTAGGTCAGTTAGAAAATCCCCCTAAGGACGAAGCCTTTCGCTATAAGTATGTTCTGGCTTTAGCTCATTTGCAGCGAGGTGAGAGGGATAAAGGTCAGGGTATCCTGAGCGACTTGATTGCTATCGAAAAAGGCTTTACCCCGGGATATGCTGCATTGGCAGGGTCATATCTTGCCATGGGCCGATTTAAAGTGGCTGAATTTATTGCCAAACGAGGCATTGATCGCGGCAAAGATGATCCAGCTCTCCTGAACATCCTGGGCGTGGTGGAGAATCAGAAAGGCAGTGAAGCCAAGGCCAGGCAGTATTTTGACGATGCACTTGAGAAAAATCCGAACTTTGTACCAGCGTTAGTGAATCGCGCCAGCAGTAACATTAAACGCATGGAGTATATGCCGGCGGAAACGGATTTGGAAAAAAGCATTGCCATAGAGCCTGAAAACGTCGATGCACTGATTGCATTGGGGGTTGCTCAGAAAAAGATGGGACGCATGAAAGCGGCTAAGACCACCTTTGAACGTGCTATCGACGCAAATCCTGAAAGTGGGGTAGCCCGCTTCAATTTGGCCAATCTTTACATGGATGAATTTGGTGAATCGGGTGAGGCGCTGCGTTTATACCATGAGGTCACCCAGGTGCGGGATGTGGATGCCAAGACACGTCAAATGGCAATCCAACGGATCGAGAGATTGCAGGGTCGGACCTTATCGCGATAGGTAATATTACCAAATGACGCTACTAACTACTCGATATAATAGGAATAAATATTATGTTGTTTGGACGCGACTTAATTTTTTTTAGTCCCTGCCGAACAATAAACAAGCAGGATGCTTAAGGAAAAGGTGTGGGGAGGGGATATGACCATCGAAAATAGGGCTTACGATCGGAACAGCTACATTCTCGTCGTTGATGATGACGATACTCTTCTTAAATTTTTCAAAATCCATCTCAACAAATTCTTTTCCAAAGTTCTGGTGGTTCGCAGCGCCAAGGAAGCTATCACCACCCTTAAGGAAAAATCCATCGATCTTGTGCTGAGTGACATTCGCATGGCACGCATGGACGGTATTCAACTCATGAAAAAAGTACGGGCCCACGATCCGTCAATTCCTGTTTATCTGGTCAGCGGTGCGATGCTGTCGGATGAACAAAAGGAAATCGTGGAAAACAAAGCGGACGGTTTCCTTAAAAAACCATTTTCCATCGATGAATTGCATCAGTTTATAGACCATGGGATGAAACATCGGGAGATCTATCGGGAGCTGTTTCAAATCGTCCAAGACCCCAAGAAATTCCAGGAAATGGTGCGGGGCGATGCCAAATTCAAAAGCATTAAAGACGAAAAAGAGCGGGCACGGGCGGAAGAGTTGGTTACCCTGCTCAAAGCTGGTTAGGTCCGCATAACAAGCTTTTTTCCAATACCAACTGCATGAACACCCATTGCCGCCAGGGCACATGAAAGCATCACGCCGACGATAACCTGACCCGCATCTAATCCCTCGTTAGGAATTCCCCAGGAGCGGAACATCATTCCGATGCTCATAGCCAGAGTGCCCAGAAGCAGACCGAAGGTTTGCCATCTTTTCACCCGTAGGCTGAGCGTGGAATAGGGTAGGGTCAAGCCCATGATGACATGAATGATGGCAAACAGATTGGTGTGGCCATGGGCGCTGCGCATCAGGGTGAGTTGCCAGGAGTTCAGGAGCATGGGATCATGCACAAAGCCCTTGGTCATTTCGACACTGATAAAACTTCCAGCACATGCGGCAAAAAAAAGTGTCACGAACCCGATCAGAATGTTTACCAGAGCCAGACGTGGCATATTAGACTCCTTTGGCATCAAGATCGAGACTGCGCAGCCCTTCCAGGTAGGCCTGACGCTTCCATGACACAATACCCGCCACAATCTCCTCCAGCGGTTTCCAGGTCAGGTCGCGAAATTCCCCGTCAGATTGGGTCAGATCAGGAGAGTGGCCCGGTTGAAAAGTCAGAAGAAACCATTGTTGGGACTGCCCCCGATATTTCCGGGCAATGTTATGGCTCAGCGCCTCTGGAAAATCGTAGGACACCCATCGATCACCCTCTCTTAGAACTGTGACCTTGTCGCTGCCGATTTCCTCCTGCAGTTCCCGTAATACCGCATCACGTGGTGATTCCTGACCATCGATGCCTCCCTGTGGGAATTGCCAGGCGCCAGTGACATCTCTTCGTTCGCCCACCAGGAATAAGTTGCGGTCATTTTTGATAACTGCGACGACACATTTGCGATAGCCCAAATTCAAGTGAGACACCCCCATTTGCAGGTCCGGTTTTGTGATACACTATAATCGATAAGATGTTTATTTTCCAGGTCATTTTACCCTTAACAAGAGAGCTTTACAGGGGTGTTTATGAAATTTTCGCTACTCCCCAAAATCGTGGGATCCCTGATACTCACATTGTTCGCCGGATCAGCCTTGGGGCAGGTCAATATCGGTTTATCGGGTTATGGTTCACGCTCCAATGCCGGCCTTGAGACCTACCGTAGCGCATCAGGATCCGTTAGCTTGTCCTTTGGGGTGGGAGATCATGTGCTTCTGGGTTTAACCCATCGTCAATCCTTTGAAAATAAAGAAGGGCTTAAAAAAGCCTCATCGAGTGACGGTGCCGACGTTTATCTGCCATTTTCCGATGACACCGAGTCAACCACCAATTCCTTTGATCTCACCCTGATCCTCTACAATGGGCAGGTGTCTCCCTTTATTTTTGGAGGGGTGGCCAAAAAAGACTACCGAACTGAAATAGATATTGAAGGTCGTCATGTGGTTTCGAGTGTGACGCTTTTCCCCGTGCCAACCTATGGTTTTGGGTTTGGTATCATGCTTAGCCGCGAATTTAATCTCAAAATATCCCAAACATACTCTCCCGGAGTGCAGACGGTTATCGAGGGTGGTGAAGAGAAGAGCCAAATGGTGCGGGATACCTACACTCAGGTGGGTATATCCTACAAAATCAATTAGAAGCCGCCTCATAAATACGCTGGCGTTTTTGCCTGCTGATACGATAGGAAAATATGATTTTTTTTTGAGTAATTTTAATTTCCTGTGATATTTTCTTTGTAATATCTCTTTATAAATTCACCCACCCTCCGATAGTCCTTTAGAGTGAACTCTAAGGGATCTTTTCATGCCGTTCATAAAGAATCAGAGTCTTGTTGTGCTGATGACCGTGGTGGTGACCCTGGTGGTGGTCTACGCTCTGTGGTCGCTCAATAATAGCCGTTTCGCCCTACGCCGCGGTCCTGCCAATAAAATGCGGCGAACCGACCGCAATGTTTTACGTGGTCATCAAAAAAAGATTTATCGCCAGGCGCAGGCCATGTTGGCGCAAGGCAACGTCAAGGCAGCCGCTCAGCTCCTGGAATCCATTGGTATGACCCGCGAGGCAGTTTCCGTTTTAGAGCGGAAAGGATTCATCGATGATGCGGCTTTAGTTTTGCAGCGCATCGGAAGACCCAACCGTGCCGGCGTGATATACAGCCGTCATGGTATGTGGAAAAAGGCGGTTATCTGCTTTAAAAAGGCGAATATGCCGGAGGAGGTCGCCAAGTGTGAGCGGGAGGCTGGCGACTACGCTGCAGCGGCAAAATACTTCTTGTTGGCGAATCAAAAGGCCCAGGCCGCGGAGTGTTTTCTAGATTTAGGGGATCACCGACGGGCGGCCAAACTGTATCTCGGATTGGGCGACGCCGAAAAGGCTCTGGAGCTCTATGGGCACCTTATGGACTCCACGCCACAGGTCGATCAGATTGACCTTGAGGACGCGGAGGTCAAGTTAATCTATGATCATGTGGTGAATGGCAATTTTTCCACTAAGCTGGGAGATCTCCTTGTTGCTCGTGGCATGGCTGTGGATGCTATTGTGGATCTGGTAAGGCGGGGGGCCGTCAAAACCGCTTCGGAAATCTACCTCCGCTGCACCACTGACATCGGTCCTGAATTGATTTCCCGCGATGGTTTGGGTGATAAAGAAAACTTACGGATCGGCGATCTTTTTATGATCGTCTCCAATTATGAATACGCCGGTATGATTTTTGAGCGCCTGGAACAATTCGCACAGGCTGGATCGGCATTTGAAAAAGCTGAAGACTTCGGGCGGGCCTTGTATTGTTATGAACGAATCGGCATGAAAGATAAAGCGGTCGACATGCGGTGTAAAATTGCAGAGCTTGGCTCCCACGGTCCAGGCGCAAAAAAACAATCACCCCCCAAAGAAGTTCCCCCCACCCAGAATCCATTTGTTATTGCCGATGAGGATTCCGGGCGTCAATCGCCACCTCTCCCTATGCCTATTCCTCCCGTTGCCACAGAGGCGGCGAATTCACCGAAACAAGAGGCCGGGGCCAATGCCTTTGAAATGGCAGAAGAATCCACCAAAGTGGTTAAAGGCGACGACGTGGCGAAAATGGTGCAGGAGACGAGTCAGGAACAAGCGACTATTAAAGGGCAGGAGGATTCTGGTAGTGGGATAGGTGTCGCCGATGAAGGTGTCCCTGAGTCCTCGTCGGCTCGGTCTTCCTATGAAGCGCAGCAAACACCGACTGAAGCTGCTCCTTTGGCATCCCATCAGCGGATGGCCTTGAAGCAGGCGGAGTTTTTAGCAGGTCTATCCGACTGGGAAATCGGCCTGATCGAAAAAAGCGGGGAAATGCTAAATTTCAGTCCTGGTGATGTGATTCTTGACTATAACGATGAGCCTGAGGGGCTTTATTTCATTTTGTCCGGCAAGGTGGAGTGTTACCGACTTCTTCCCAACGGCGAAGACATGCGTATTGACCGTATGTCGTCTCCATCATCGTTTGGGGAATTTTGGCTTCTGGTGGATATGCCGACGCGAGTTAAATTTGTTGCGATTGATGCCGTGGTCTTGCATATCGTCAACCGCGTAAAGTTCACGGAACTCCTGGATCAGAATGGCAGTATTGCACGCAAGGTGTACAAAAGATTTACACAAAAGCTCTTGAGTAAACTCCTGATGCGTGAAAATACGCAACAAAATCAACGAGCTTCCTAACCCGTCCCGGTGGCATACCCCCTGCATAAATAGATCGAACGGAATTATTTACGCAAGGAGTCTTACCATGAAAAGGGTCGTCTGCTTCCGGCATCCCCGATACAATGGAACCACCTCTCCTGACCTTTCATGTCGGACATGTTGCACGTATTACATCGAGACCATCAGCACGGCCATTGACTCGAATACTCATGCGCAGGATGGTTCGTTTGATGCTCATCAGTGGATTGAAAATAAAACCAAGGATCGCCGCCGGGCCAAGTCTGCTATCGGCGGACGCTTTGATCCCAGCTCCATTTAGGCGCTGGCGCGAAATGAAAAATTACTGCGTTGTCTCAAAAAATCCCTACCTCCACACAGAGGAAGGGATTTTCTCTTAACTTTACATCATTTCAACGATAATACCGCTGGCCTCGCCGCCGCCAATACAGAGGGTGGCCAGACCGCGTTTTTTGCCAGTCTCCCGCAAGGTGTTCAGCATGGTGACCACAATACGGGCGCCGCTTGCTCCAATCGGGTGACCCATGGATACCGCGCCACCATGGGGGTTGACGCGATCTTCGGGGATACTGAGATCTTTGATGGCTGCCATCGGCACAATCGCAAAGGCCTCGTTGATTTCATAGGTGTCGATGTCTTTGACCGTCAGGTTGGCTTTTTGCAGCAGTTTTTTGATGCAGCCCACCGGAGCTGTGGTGAACCAGGTTGGTTCCTGAGCATGGGATGCTTGCGCGACGATACGGGCAATGGGTTTCAGGCCTTTGGCTTTGGCGGTTTCCGCGTCGCAGACCACCAGAAGGGCTGCACCGTCGTTGATGCTGGATGCGTTGGCGGCTGTAATTGTCCCCGCTTTATCAAAAGCCGGGCGCAGTGTAGGGATGCGGTCGAGGTCGACGGAGAAGGGTTCTTCGTCGGTGTCAAACATCGTTGTGCCCTTTTTACCAGCCACTTCTACCGGTACGATTTCTTTTTTGAAAAATCCAGATTCACTGGCTTTTTTTGAGCGTTCATAGCTGCGGATAGCGAATGCATCCTGGGCCTCGCGAGAGAAGAAATATTCCTTCGCGCAGATTTCACCACAGTTGCCCATGGCCAGATTGGAGTAGGGGTCCCAAAGCCCGTCCCACTGCATGGAATCTTTCATTTCGACTGCGCCAAATTTATAGCCAGTGCGGGAATTCATCAGGAGGTGGGGAGCGAGCGACATGTTTTCCTGCCCACCTGCAAAGATGATTTTTGAATCGCCCAGACGAATGGATTGGTCTGCCAGCATGACAGCCTTGATTCCGGAGCCGCATACCCGGCCAACGGTGGTGGCGCATACCGAATGGGGGAGCCCGCCGTAGATGGCAGCCTGACGGGCTGGGGCTTGGCCGACACCAGCGGTCAAAACATTGCCCATGATGATCTCATCGACGTCGGCGCCGTTCAATCCGGTCTTTTGTAGTGCGTCCTTTACCAAGGTGGCGCCTAAGCGGGGGGCTGGGGTGGTGGAAAGCGCTCCTCCCAGTTTGCCGATGGCGGTGCGGCCGGCGTAGACGATGACAGTTTCACGGGTGCTCATCAAAAGCTCCTATTTTTTCAAATGGTTATTTGCAGGGCTCCCGAAGACAGGAAGGGGACCTGAAAAAATCTACGAAAGTATAGCCAATCCTATGACCTTAGGCTATGTTGTTCCGCAATTTGGTACAAGAAATCAAAATATAGGTAAATAAAAGACATGCGCCAGAAGTGTGCTTTAGTCCTGTCGGATGGTCACAGATTCGAAGGGGAATTAATTGGGGCACCGCTAAGGGCGAGCGGTGAGCTTGTATTCACAACCGGTATGGTGGGGTACAGTGAGGCGATTACCGACCCCTCCTATTTTGGTCAAATCCTAACGTTCACCTACCCTCTGATCGGCAACTACGGCATTCCCAAATTGCCAAAGGAATTTGCTCTGCCTTTGCCCCGCGGTTTCGAGAGTTTGAAGCCACATGCTTCTGCAGTGATTTTTGCCATCGACAGCCCCGAAGTTTTTCACTGGAACAGTCTGCATTCCATTGACGATTGGTTACGGGAGCAGGGAGTACCTGGCATCGTCGGCTTGGACACGCGACATTTGGTGCATTTGATTCGCTCCTCCCAGAATCTCCTTGGTCGGGTTGAGCCAGAGGCGCCAACCGGAGATCGCATGTTGGGTGGTCATATCGACGCCGCAGCACCGCAGAAATTTTTTGATCCCGGCATGACCAATATTTTGGATGAAGTTTCTGTTCGTGAACCACTGCGCCTTGGCCGAGGCAAGGTGCGCGTTGGTTTGGTGGATTGCGGCGTGAAGTGGAATATTGTGCGGCAGATTGTGGAAATGGGCTGCGAGGTTGAAATATTGCCATGGAACCATGATTTGAGTCGGGTGGATTGCCATGCATGGTTGCTTTCAAACGGGCCGGGAGACCCGACCCGCACCGGTGATCTCAGGGAGAGGGTTCGCGGACTGTTGCAGGAAAATCGTCCGATATTAGGCATATGCCTTGGTCATCAGATTCTGGCTTTAGCCGCG
>JAKQGS010000373.1 GCA_029556045.1 Pseudomonadota bacterium
GGGTTGCGTGGAACCAGTCTCAAGACAATTGAGAATGCCGTGCCTTCAGATTGGATTAAGGTTCCTGCAGGACCGTTTTCTTTTTCCCGACCTCCCGATATGGTGGAGCAAAACGGGCAAGGCGTTGATTCTTATGTCAGATCTTACCGAAACGATGGTTTTGAATTGCACTTTGACTACGGAATGTATGCCGGATGCACGCAAAACCCCGATGAGTTGATTGATGAAAAATGGGCTGAAATCACCGATGAAGATCGCGTGACAGAAATCGATGATATACGATACGAGAAGTTTTCAATGGTCAAATTTATGGACATTGGCCATCCCACTTTCAATTTGACAATGCACATCTATGGCAAATCATCTGAGGATCAGGCAGTGGCCAAAACTATTTTTCGCAGTATTCGGTTTGAATAGATCGCGAAAGTGAAAGTTTAGTTCGCAAGGTCAGAGGCAATAGGGCATTTCTTCTAGAAATTTTAAAAGATCACTCATGATCGTCTTTATTTCAGGAACCGAAAGTTCGCTAAAATGTCTTAGACGGTGAGCTTCTAAACGCTCCTGAAAGATCTTGTCGGTTATAACATCGCGCAAATCTTTCATCGAATATGCAGTACCTCTATTTTCAAAGCACATTTTGACAGCGGCAGAAAGTTTGCTTTGATCCAAGCCGATTTTGATTAGCATCCACATATCGACAAAGTCTTTACACCGGCTATTGCCGGTTCTAAAACGCAACACAGTTTCAAGCTTTTCAGCGAATACAAATTCCTTCGGATAAACTTTAAATTCAAGATTTTCGGCGCCCATGGGTACAACCTCCTTTCCATATGAAAGCGCGACCTTCGGCAATACTTGCAAGGCGAGCCAGAAATCGTTCTTGACACAAAATCAGCTGGACTTCTGGCATTCGAAGTCCCAGGTTCTCTGCCAGTCGCGCCAATTTTTCTCTTATTTGCTGCTCATTCATCTATCCGACCGCCTCAATCAACCTGGCAACCTTACCTTTTACACGAAAAAGATCACCGAGCTTCTTTAATTCAGAAAGCTCGATAACCACACGTCTTTTTTGAGCTAAATAGAAAATCTTTACCAATTCACCAACTGGATGCCCGGCGCGCAATAGATCCACCATAGTTTGCTCGATAGTCGTCACGAGAAGGCCGTCTATTTTTTTGGTTTTAAACTTCGAAAGCGGCATTCGCACGCGAAAGAACTTGGCGTTTTTTAACTTCCGCGATGGCCCCTTGCTCTGTGGCACAATCAGACTTATCACACGGGTTGGTTCATCGCTCAAATTGTAAAGTTGAAGTGCCGTTTCCAAACCGACAAGGGCCTCCGGAACCACGAGCAACATTTCGTGGATGATTTCTTTGAGATCGAGCTCTTGGGCCTGATTTGCAAAACAATATAGCCCTTGTGCACGTCTTTCAATGGCACCATTCCGAATAAGGTAGGTGAGCATACGGGAGGAAACTCCAACCCTGGCTGCATCAGTGGTTGAAAATGTCAGATGTTTAAGACCCTGGAGTTTTTTGAGGCTTTCCATATTTGATATTCTCTACTCGATAAGTAAAAGTGATTTGTATATCTTACATATGTAATTATCGCACATCAACTCTACTTTTTGAGTGTAGAACATTACATTACTCGCAATCCGCCCTCGTAAGAATTACGCATTCGATCAATTAAACCAGCAATTTCAATAAGTAAGAATGCGAGTTGCCCATAAACCCATTTTCTCTCAAAAAAGGTCTCCATATGAAAGGTACCCACAGAAGCAGATCGATGTACCGGGGTGCTATTTCTACGCTTAAAGGGAGAGTTCAGAAGCAGGTTCGGATGGTCGCAATTCCTCGCCCGGCACCGCTTCCAGCGGCCCAAAGGCTTCATAGATGACCTCTGCCATGGTAGCCACCGGACGAATCGACAGATTAGCGCGAACCTCCACCGGGATATGCTCCAGATCGCTGAGGTTGGCGGCCGGAATCAAAACCCGTTGTTTGCCATAGCGGGCAGCCGCCAGCACCTTTTCCCGGATACCGCCCACCGCCAGCACCTGGCCACGCAGGGTCACTTCGCCCGTCATGGCCAGATCCACCGGCAGGGACTGTTGCCGCAACAATGACAACAGTGCACAAAGGATCGCGATGCCCGCACTGGGACCATCCTTGGGCGTACCACCATCGGGAAAATGCAGGTGAATCAAACTGCGTTCCAGCATTGACCGGTCAACACCATAGGCTTCCGCATGCACCTGCAGCCACGACAGCACCGTCTCGGCGCTTTCTTTCATCACGGCCCCCAGGGATCCGGTGAGTTTCAGCGTCGGGCCACCCTGCGCCAGGGGAATCTGCGTCGACTCCACATAGAGTATATCGCCACCCACCGACGTATAAGCCAAACCGATGGCCACACCCGGTGCCAGGTTAGCGTCCAGAGGCTCGTCGATATAACGGGGTGGTCCCAGCCATTGTGCCAGCAACGGCGCGGTCAGAGACGGAGCCAGAGTCTTACGACGGCGGTTGTCCATCAGCTGTCGCACCATCTTGCGTCCCAGCACCGCCAGCTCCCGCTTAAGTTGCCGCACACCGGCCTCGCGGGTGTAATGACGGAGGATCAACTCAATTGACTTATCCGCCAGACGGAACTGCCGGTTGGTCAACCCCAGCTCTTCCCGCAGTTCCGGCAGCAGGTATTTCTGGGCAATCTCGATCTTTTCCCGATCGGTGTAGCTGGTTACATCCACCACATCCATACGATCCAGCAAGGGATCAGACATGCGCCCCGTCTCATTGGCGGTGGCGATAAAAATCACCTGTGACAGATCAAAAGGCACCGCCAGGTAATGATCCACAAAAGTCCGGTTCTGCTCCCGGTCCAGGACTTCCAGCAGCGCAGCCGCGAGATCTCCCCCCGCTTCACCGGAAAGTTTATCGATCTCGTCCAACAGGATCACGGGATCACGGGCTCCGGCCTGCTTGATGGCCTGCATCAGTTTACCCGGCATGGATCCGATATAGGTGCGGCGATGGCCGCGGATTTCCGCTTCGTCTTTGACGCCTCCCAACGAGATGCGGGCAAATGGACGGTCCAATGCCTCCGCAATGGAACGGGCCAACGAAGTTTTGCCAACCCCCGGCGGGCCCGCAAACAGCAGGATCTGCCCCGGCGGGGCCCCCCTGTGCAACGCCACCGCAAGATATTCCAGTATACGATCCTTCACCGCCTGCAGGCCGTAGTGATCGCGATTGAGAATTGCCGCCGCCTTACGCAGAGAGGGGGATTTGCGGGGGGCCACCGCGCCCCAGGGGAGAGCGGCCATGAATTGAAGATAATTATACGAGACCATGTATTCGGGATTACCGGGGCTGGACAATCCCAAACGCTCCAGCTCCTCCTTAACCGCCGCCGCCGGCAGATCCGGCAGATCCATCTGGGACAGGGACTCTTCCAGCTGCTCCACTCCCTGGGTGCCTTCCAGTTCACCCAGCTCCCGCCGGATCACCTGAATCTGCTCCCGCAGATAATGCCGCCGCTGTTCCTCCTGCAGATCACCCTTCACCTGATCATGAATGTCTTCAGACATCTTGTGGAGGTTCATCTCCCGCTTCAGCATCCCCAGCATGCTCCGCACCCGGGCTCGCAGATCAAACTGCTCCAGATACTGCAACCTCTCTTCGAGGGTCAGCGATAAATGCGGTGCGATGGCATCACACAAGAAGGCGGGATCATCGGATGACTGCAGACGGGCATTGGTTTCCGGCAGGATGTCCGGTTGTGCTCGCAGCAGCCGTTGAATGTCGGATTTCAGGGTTTTAACGGTGGCCAAAAAGGCCTTCGTGCGTTTAGCGGGGCGATCCGTCACGATATCGACACGCCCCACCCAGCCGTACCGATGTTTTTTTAAATTCTTGAGGATGAATCGTCGTCGCCCCTCCAGCACCGCACCGGTTTCCCCATTGGGGAGTTTCAAAAGCGAAACCACTTCCGCCTCGACCCCCACGCGGGACCATTTGATCTTGTTACGACCTGCGTGGTTCTGGGTTGTCACCACCCCGACCCGAAAGCCGCCCCGCTGCGCCGCCTTGAGGTCGGCAGCCCTGAGTCCTTTGAGGGATGCAATCGGCAGGGAGTTGTGGGGAAAAAGCACGGCACCCGGCAATGGCAAAATCGGCAGCTCTATACCGGAGGAAACCACATGGATTCCCTCTGGCGCAAAACGCCCCATGGCTCGGCTATCGTGGATAAAATGACTCATGCGGTCCCGTCCGTCTGGGTTTTCCCTCTGGGCCTCCTTTAGGCAATGGAACCGGGACTGTCAAGTCATCTGACCTGAACATATATTTGTTAGTATTTAAAGAAAGTTACACCTCAAGTGCCAAAACGCGGCTGAGGACCCTTTTGCGGGTGGCCTTGATCTGGGAGCGTTTGTAACGGTCGTGGCTGGCGTCCCCCCGTAGATTATGCTGGTAGGACTCCTCATCCAGAATATGCACCTCGTAGGGGAAATACCCGCTGGTATCCTCATAGGACTCCAACTCCCCCCAGCAGCTGGAGAAGACCAGAATGTCCTGCAGGATGGCCTTTGCCTTAGGGTCCGCTCCGGGGGATTCCACATATCGTTTGAGACGATCCCGCCATTTGACCTGGGGATGGCGGGAGCGGATCAACTGCCGACAGGTCAGTTGCACCGATCGATAGTTGCGGCCGGTATGAGGATTGGCGGGATCCCGCGGAGCAGGGGCCACCAGCTGCTCGCTGATATCCTCCAGACGGCGGTTAAATTCTTCCACGTCCATGCGACCGCTCTTCAGCAATTTGGTCCAGACATCCACATTGTAGTGAAACTGATCGAGATCGATCAGGCTATTGCGGGAGCGACCGGGATTGCAGTTGGGATACGACACCATGTGATGCTCCTGCAGAAACTTCAGCGCCAGCATCACATCCCCTAGATGGCGGGTGATAATACGCACCCCCAGCAGGTCGTAAATAGTCTCCGCCACGTTGGCTTTTTTATGCAGCAACTTGAGGATTATAGATTCACGGGATTTGTTGTTTTTCCACTCTACCCGCGTCAGCTCAATACTGGCACCACGGGTACCAAATTGTAGATGATCCTCATCATCCTTGAAGAGAAATCCCCGGAACCGGCTCATGATCTGCTCACGGGCTTCGTCGATATCTGTCAGACGGTACACCCCCTCGATGTGGGCAATGGTGTGCATCACCCGCAACATGGCACAGGCCCAGGCCTGCCGTTGACTGTTTTCGTCGCTGGTATCGGCGGCACACAGCATGATATGCCGCGCATCATGCGCATAAAGCAAATCTTCGGGAGGTCTGCAGCCAGCTTTCCATTCGGCCGGCATGAGAAAACGTTCAATGAAAGACAGGGATTCTACGATCACCGCGTGGATGCGGCGGGCGTCATGGGGATGGTCCGGATCGTAGCCGTAGTATTTTAGGAAATGGGTGGCATCCTGCCAGTCGCGGACCTGCATATCCGTCAGGTCGACCGCAGACTTGCCAGCAATAAAGACTTCCATGACCCCCCAGTTAAAGGACCACCGTTCCAGCAAACCGTTGACATCCAGATTCATGCCACCTCCCCTGAGCGATCGTCTGTCTCTATGTTATAATAAAAACAACTCACCGCAATGGCACCGCAAGGATTGATCTCATGATAAAAATAAAGCAATACGCCATATCCTGCACAATGTTGGCTGGAATTTCATGGGGACTGGGAAAGGCCGACATAACTCAAGCGGCCGACGACAAGGGTAAGCTACAGGAGCAAAAAATCGGCGAAAACTATGTCATCACCGATAAGTACACCCACGATTGGATCAAGTTTCCCCCACTGTCCGGCAAAAGTGTCAATGCAAACGAAACCGTGCAGATCACTCCCCGCCCGGGCGAACCGATGGTGGTGTTTTTTCTGGCCTCGTGGTGCCTACCCTGTCAGGGACTGGTGGCCAAAGTTCAGGAGCTAGACGCCAAATTCGCGCCCCTTGGAGTCAAATTTGTGTATGCCTTTTCCCACGATACCGCCAAGGATGCTCAAGGATTCTGGACTGCCCACGGTATGAAGGGGCACGCCCTCATTGTGGATCGTAAGACATTGGATGCGTTCCATCAGCCGGAACTTCCCACGATCTATGTGGCGGATCGGCACGCCTGGCTGATCTCCCGCACCATAAAAACAAAGCCGCAGGATCTTGCGGCTCTGGAGGGGTTTTTAAAACTTCATACGACCCTTTAACGACCTTTGCCTGTTTCTAAGTTAGCCGTCGACTCCACCATCTCCGGGTGCCAGCGCAGGCGCAAATTAATCAGGTCGTAGTCGTGACTCGGTCGGTTCTTTTGGATGGCGATACCCACCGGGGTTTTGCGTTCCCCGTCGATAGCGGCCTCATCAAAGTCGATTTTGGTACGGTTATTTTTGGTACTGCGGGCTTCCGTGGAGATAATCTTCTGACGACCAGCAGCACGGCCGTTACCACCAGATTTTTTTCCGCCCCCATTGGACTTGCCCTTGTTTTGTGCCAAGAGCATGGTTGGGCTCTTGCTGGCTGCTAAAGAGGCAGGAGCGGATTCGAGACGCACCGCAGCCATAGCTGGCGTCCCACCTCCGGACAACATCAGTAATATCAAACCACTACATAACTTATTCATGTGGGACTCCTATGCAAAAACACTTCTTCTTATCGGCAAATATTTAAAAAACTTGAGTTTTTTTTATTATATGACCCAAACCATCACGGCGGCGAGGTCCTCGTCGCGTGGGGGCTCGTTCGTGTATAATAAAATTATAGCACTCTTCGCCTCCGATCCGTAAATGCCGTCCATTTTTTTGGAGCCATCCTATGCGTCCAAAGTCCCATCCCTTGGTCCATGGACTACTGCTGCTAAGCATTGCATTGACAGCGACACCGTGGTCATCGGACGAGGCCAAGGCTGTGGTTAAACCATCAAGCCTGCCCACACGGTCAGCGAGTGTTGCCCGCGCCATATTGCGCCTTGAAGGAGCGGTGGCACACGTCAAGATCAACCGGCGAGAGGATCGCATCG
>JAKQGS010000472.1 GCA_029556045.1 Pseudomonadota bacterium
ATTCCGTGCCTACCGCGCTGTCAAAGCCGCCGTTGGTGAGGGGGCGCATGACATCGTCCCGTGCCGTGATCTTGATCTGTCGAAGAGAAGTAATCGTGGTGGACGAGGTGTGACTGCGCACCAGACGCAAACAGAGGCGAATAGTATGATGAACGACCGGATCAAGCGCGGCGATCGGTATCAGAAAGGCAAAACTGGTTTGGGATAAATGGTCGGTTGGAATATTCTGCCAGTCGCTGCCACTGAAGTACTGCACATAGCCTGTCACGCCGGAGCCGCTGGAGGGCGATCGGCTCTCCCAGTATGCAGCCCCCCAGGCATGCCATCCCAGTGCTGCAAGGGATAGGGTGCGGGTGCAATAATACCCCTCCACTTGGCCAGAGTTGATCAGAACTTCTCCATCGTTGGTGGTGGACGTATAAGCGTTGGTATAGGTGGGGCTCCCCTCGTCAAACTGTGCTTTCGTATCGATCGTGACGGTCTGTTCCGCCTTAAACCAGGTGTTGCCGGTGTAGGCGCTGCTTTGCCCACCGGAGGTCTGCCGTACCCGCCAGTAATAGACGGAGGCATGTTTCAGGCCGCTAAAGGTGACGCTAGCTTCTTCCCCGCTTGGCCGATTGTCGTTCAGGGTCTGCACATCACTGGCAAACGTGGCATCCTGCGAAAGTTGAAATTCATAGTCAATGGGGCTGTTGACGGAGGTTCCCCGGGCGGACAATGTCACCGTGCTGGAGGTCACCACCTCACCATCGACCGTGTGACTGGTTTTGATGGGAGGTTGTGGATCCAAAAGGGCTGCCATGCCTTCAATCGCTGTGCTGGAGTATTGCATCAGGGCATTATGGGACCAGACTTTGATATGGTAGGTCGCCCCATTGATCGCCATGGTATCCGCATAGGTCGTGTTATTGGTGACCGCCAGCACGCGGGTATTGGCATCGATGCTGCCAGCATAGGATTGGCCGTTGGTAGGCGTCCAAACAATTGGGCTGGATGATTGGATCAGCAGAAACCCGGCGTTGTTTTTGGCCCCCCGCTGGAAGTTGATGCTCAGGAGGGAGTTGCCGGCGGTTAAAACCAGATTCTGGGGCGCATCGGGGGCGTCCACGTCCTTGAACCAGTCATAGGATGCTGCGGACCCCAGCGGTATCCAGTTGCCGGCCATATCCCGTCCGATCACACAGAGGCGCACATTGTTATCATCCGCCAATGTGCTGATATTGTCGGCGATGGTTTTAGTCACGGCTGATTCGGTGCCATAGCCACTGGCTTGTCCGCAATCGGTGGCGGCGGCCAGTCCAACCTTATGTTTGTAGTGGCTCACGCCGGTGCCGCTCACCGTCACATTCAGGAGGGTGACGTCGCTGGTCCCGGTCGGTGCGCCGGTGGCTGTCACCGTTGGGGGAGCCGCTGTGTCCCGCAGGATCGTCATGGATTTTCCATAGGTTATGTTGCCAGCGTCATCCACCAGGCGCACGCAGAGGGCATAGGAACCATCGATATTGGGAAGGCTGTTCACAGCGGGGATATCGCTGCGATCAAAGGCCTGCGGCAGACCGCAGGACACGCTCATGGCATCGTCCAGGATGGCCGTGTACGTCAGGTTGGTATACCCGCTGGCATTCAGCGCAAAAAGGCTGGCGGTTGATGCCACCTCGTCCCCATTGATCATACCGTCAACGGCTCCCTGTATTCCCAGCAGGGATACAAACAGCGGTGCGGTGACATCCCGGATCACCCCGTCGGATTTACCATAGACCGTGTAACCATCGCTGTCCTTCAGGCGCACGCAGATCGCGTAAACTCCATCGGTTGCGGGCAAAGTATGGATCGGAGGGATCGCGCTATTCACATACTTCTGATTCCAATCGCAGATGAGATGATTGTCCGGCAGGATTGCGGTAAAGGTGGCGCTGGCAAAATTGCTGGCATCCAAAACCGCTACGGGAAGTGCTGAAGCCGCTTCTGCGGCATTGACAAAACCATCCACCGCCTGGTTTGCCAGTGCGAGGGAATTCAACACCGGACCACTGAGTGATTTGACGTTGCGCAGGATCAGGGGGCTTTGCCCATAAAAAACGTTTCCCGCTTCGTCGGCTAGCTGTATGCAGATTTGATAGGGGCCATTGATTGCCGGCAGATCGCTGACGAGAGGAGCCGCATCGCGGGGATAGTTTTTGGTTTCATCGCAGGTCACATCAACGGCCGCATCAATAAAGTTGCTGTAATGGATGGTTTTATGGCTCCATCCCTGCGCCTCACCAATGGAGAGGGAGGACTGAAATTCATGTTCCGTGATGAGGGCGTCCACCGCTTCATTGGCCAGCGTCATGCCGAGAAACTCCGGTGGCGCGGTGTCTCAGATCAGTTTGAACGCCGCCACTTCGATAGTGTCACCACCTCCGTCGGTTCCCGCAAAAGTCATGCTGACCTGAAACTCCATGGCATCGTCTGCACTGGCGCTGATTTCCGTCTGAAAGTTATCCGCCTTGCTGAAGAGTAACTCACTGGTCCCGCTGGTCTGCTGCCAAAGGTAGGTGACAGCCCCTTGCGCCGGAGCCACGACTGCCACTTTTTGATTGGTATAGATGGTGGTGACGCCGTCCCGGATCACGGTGGTTGGAGCGGGTTTTGCGGAGGGATCATCGGTCGCATTTTTATCGATGACGGCTTTGGTATTCTGGGGGGGTGTCAACGCCACGGGTTTGCTTTCGCAGGCCATGAGGAGCCATGCTGCCAGCAGCGGAAAAAGC
>JAKQGS010000396.1 GCA_029556045.1 Pseudomonadota bacterium
AACACCGGGGCAGTTGGGTCCAACCAGTCGGGACCTGGAGCGCTCCAATGCTTTTTTGACCGGTACCATGTCCAGGACGGGAATCCCTTCCGTGATGCAGATGATCAATTCAATCTCCGCGTCAATCGCTTCCAGAATCGCTTCGGCCGCGAAGGGAGGTGGCACGAAGATCATGGAAGCGTTAGCCTTGGTTTTAGCCTTGGCATCGATGACGGTGTCAAAGATCGGCAGATCACAGACACCTTTTTGGCCGCCTTTGCCCGGGGTGACACCACCCACAAACCGGGGGGCGTACTCATGGGACAATCGGGTATGAAATTCACCGGACTTACCGGTGATGCCTTGGGTGATAACGCGGGTATGATTACCAACTAATATAGCCATGGATGTTCAGTCTCCTGTAAGCAGCAAGCAAATTATTTATTGGACAGTTGCACGATCTTCTTGGCACCTTCCGCCATGTCTTCCGTGGCGATCAGGTTCAGGCCTGATTCGTTCAGGATCTTTTTACCTTGATCCACGTTGGTGCCTTCCAGGCGAACCACCATAGGCACCTTCAGGCCCAGTTCTTTCGCTGCCGCCACGATGCCATTGGCAATCACGTCGCAGCGCATGATGCCGCCAAAGATATTGACGAAAATTCCTGTCACGTGCTTGTCCGCCAGCAGTAGACGGAAGGCGTTGGTTACGGTTTCCTGGCTGGCGCCACCCCCCACGTCCAGGAAGTTGGCGGGACGACCGCCGAAGTGCTGGATGATATCCATGGTGGCCATGGCCAGACCCGCACCGTTGACGAGGCAGGCGATATTGCCGTCGAGGCCGATGTAGCTGAGGCCAAATTTGGAGGCCTGGGTTTCACGATCGTCCTCTTCGCCGAAGTCCCGCATCAGTTCAATTTCTTTCTGACGGTAGAGGGCGTTATCATCAAAGGCCATTTTGCCGTCGATAGCAAACATCTTGCCTTCATCCGTCACGATCAGGGGATTGATTTCCAGCATGGAGTAGTCGTACTTGATGAACATGTCGTAGAGTTTTTGCACGATACCGGTGAGTTCTTTTTGTTCCTCGGGGGGGAGTCCCATGGCAAATCCCAGCTGGCGTGTATGAAAACCCCGCAGGCCAGTGGTGGGATCAACCTTGGCCACCACAATTTTTTCGGGTGTCTTGGCCGCCACTTCTTCGATATCCATGCCCCCTTCGGTAGAGAACATGATGCTGATGGTGGCGGTTTCGCGGTCCAGCAGCAGAGCCAGATAGTATTCTTTTTTGATATTGCTGCCGGCTTCCACATAGACTTTGTGGACCAGTTTACCCTCTGGACCGGTTTGGTGGGTTACCAGCGTCATTCCCAGCATCTTTTCCGCAACTTGACGACATTCTTCGGGAGTTTTGACCAGTTTAACACCGCCAGCTTTGCCGCGGCCCCCAGCATGAACCTGCGCCTTCACCACCGCCACCTTGCAGCCGAGTCGGCGCATGGCAAATTCTGCCTCTACACCGTTGTAGGCCAACAAGCCGTCGGGGACGGGAACGCCGTTTTTGCGGAATAATTGTTTGGCCTGATACTCATGGATATTCATCTATGACTTACCTCCGGAAGGCTTCTTATGGTATAAAAACATTGATTTAAGAGGCACTACGCTACCATAGATTCCCAAGTTAACAAATCAGGAATTGGCGGGGTTTTTCGTGCGACGACCCAGAGTATTGATCACGGGCGGTGCGGGTTTTTTGGGCAGTCATCTCTGCGAACGCTATCTGGCGGATGGTTGGGAGGTGCTGTGTGTTGACAATTTTCACACCGGCTCCAAAGACAATATCCAGCATCTGCTGGGTCATCCTCACTTTGAAGTCATGCGTCACGACATCACCGAACCCTTGCGCGCGGAGGTGGATATGGTGATGAATTTTGCCTGTCCCGCCAGCCCCATCCACTATCAGACAAATCCCATTAAAACATTAAAAACCAATGTGTTAGGAACCATGAACATGCTGGGTCTTGCCAAACGGGTCAAGGCCCGATTCGTGCAGGCCAGTACCTCGGAAGTCTATGGTGATCCAGAACAGCATCCGCAGCCAGAAGGCTATTGGGGGCATGTGAATCCCATCGGGGTGCGCAGTTGCTATGACGAGGGAAAGCGCGCTGCAGAAACTCTCTGCTTTGATTATCACCGGTCCCATGGGGTGGATATCCGGGTGGCGCGGATCTTTAATACCTATGGACCGCGAATGGCCTTTGACGACGGACGAGTTGTCAGCAACTTCATCGTCCAAGCGCTGCGGGGAGAGCCCCTATCCGTTTACGGAGATGGGGGGCAAACCCGTTCGTTCTGTTATGTGGATGATCTGATCGAGGGTATTTATCGATTCGCTGCAATTGATGGCGTGTCGGGACCTATTAACCTAGGTAATCCCGCTGAATCCACGGTGCTTGATCTTGCACAAAAAATCATCAAAATGGTGGGAGGTCCATCGAAAATCAAACTGGAAAAATTGCCGGCTGATGACCCAAAAGTACGTTGCCCTGATATGGCATTGGCTAAAAAAGTTTTGAACTTTGAGCCACAAGTTAGCCTGGACCAGGGCCTCGCCAAAACCATTCCCTACTTTCAAAAAATATTAAGCACAGCCGGAAAAAAATCCTAGCCATTCGGTTATGATTTCACTATGATCCGGGCATTCCAGATAAAAGAGGGGGGGGACCCGTCCGGTTTAACGGACGGGCTGGGCCAAACGAGCAATTTGGCTGACAGAGGGATGTGTGTCTCCCATCAGGGGGATAAGGGGTCTGTGTCTCAAAGGCATGTTAGGCCGTGAAAAAGGTAGGAAAAGATTTTTCCACTGACCAGGTTTTGAGACACGAATTGCATGAAACTCATCTCTTCTCTTTCGCGCTTCGTCGTATTTCCACTGCATACCAGCTTCCATTTCTTCCACGCTCAATTGAGTCATTAAGTTCTCCCTATTTTGGTAAACCTTTGGTGAAATTCCATCGAATACTATCGGGGTTACATTTATAGTATAATAAATACAGGCACTTACATGAAAAAATAAAAAATCCCAGCCGTTTTGACTTCGGAAATTTATAAAAATCTCAACAATTTTAGGCTTTTGTAGTTTTAAGCAAAAATCCGCTTCCCTTGATACAGCTCACGGATGAGCTGCATCACTGGGATATGGCATAAATCTAAAGTCGCTGTATCAGGTGGGCAATGTCGTGAGGGCTTGTGAAAAGTCCGTTATCAGAACTGTCGGGTCTTCGACGCCAACCGAGATTCGTAAGCAGCTTTCGTTGAAATCCGCTTGTTGTAGCTCGTTTGGAGAGAGGTCGGAGCCATAGAACATCATCACCGGAGCAATCATGGATTCGGTCGACCCCAGACTGGCTGCAAGCTTGAAGATGCGCAGCTTTTTAATCAGGGCTTCCAGGTCCGCGCCAGAGCCTTTGATTTCCATCATGATCATGGTGCCAAAGTCCCGCATCTGCTCGCGGGCCAGGGCATGTTGGGGATGGGAAGAAAGCCCGGGATAGAGCACCCGTTTGACCTGCGGTTGCCGCTGCAGCCATTCCGCCAGTCTTTGCGCGTTCTGTGACTGCCGGTCGTACCGCAGTTGAAAGGTTTTCATGCCTCGCAATAGCAGGTATGCGGAGTTGGGATCCAGATTGGAGCCCATGGCCAAAGCAGCACTTTTAACTTTGTTTATCCATGCGCCTGAGCCAATGATGGCCCCGCCCATTGCATCCCCATGGCCGCTGGCATATTTGGTGAGGCTGTGCAGGTAGAGGTCCACGTCGAAATTGCTGTGGTTGTGAAAGCTGGCGAAGGTATTGTCCATGACCGTGGCCACACCATGCTGCCGGGCCAAGGCCGTGATCTGTCCGATGTCAGCGATTTTTAACTGGGGGTTGGTGGGGGATTCAAAAAGAATCATTTTAGTTTTACCGGGAATGATCGCTTTTTTAAGTCCTGCGATGTCACTGATGGACAACTGGGAATGGTTGATGCCGTAACGGGGCAACCATTCCCGCACAAAAACCCGTGATGGGCGATAGGATTCGATAAATTGAATCATATGATCGCCCTGTTGCAGCAGCGCCAGAAAACAGGTGGTCACAGCCGCCAATCCCGAAGCGGTGACAACACAGGATTCACGTCCTTGTAGATTGGCAAGCAGGGTTTCCAGCGCGTGAACCGTTGGGTTGGCATAACGGGTGTAGAAATACCCCTGCTTTTCTCCCCGCATCATGGCCTTGAGGTCGTCATAATTCTCCCACGAGAACTTGACGGCCTGATAGATGGGGGGATTCAGGGGGTAGTTCCCCTCCGGTAGTTCCGGAATAGGCACATGATTGGTCAGGGTGTTGATGTCGGTTATTTTATCCATTGGGCTCTGCCTCGCAAAAAAATTGG
>JAKQGS010000401.1 GCA_029556045.1 Pseudomonadota bacterium
GGATCCGCGGTTACCTTTGTAGATACCGGTCTGGCCCCTTATGTGCGCTATTATTATGCGGTTTACTCCCGCGATGCCGCCGGCAATCTGAGTGGCCCTGCCACGGGCAACGGTTTTACCGCTGAGTTGCCTCGGTTTCGCGGCATTCAATATGCGGCGATGGTATCCCCCAACAAAACCATGGTGGTGGAATGGCAACCCTTTAACGACGGCGTCATCAGTGCTGACAGCCTCACCTATGAACTCTATGTAGCCACCACCTCCGGTGGACAAAATTTTGCCGCTGCTCCGGCTGCCTCCCAGTTGGGAGGATCCAAGATGGATTATCAATACGGGGGCAACGCTGCCACGATTTACCTGGTCCTGCGGGCTCGCAAACCCAGCGGCGAAGTGGATAACAACACCCGGGAATTTCCCCTGAGAGTCGCGGGAGGCGCTCACCATAAGATTGCCCATAGCAACCGCAGTGATGGCAACACCGCCCTTGGTCCCAGTGGTGCATATCTCAATAACGGCGCTGCCATTGCACGGGACAACTGGGGCAACGTCCTCTTTGGAGCGGACATGGGAGTGCTCAATGTCCTCTGCGCGGAGAGCACCCAGGCTCCTTATTGCCTCGGCCGCACCATAAACCGCGTCTACACCATTGCGGGGACCGATGGACGGGGAAGTACGACCGCCAACATCCCTGCCGCAAGAGCTACCATGGGGCAGATCGTATCTCTGGCGGTTGATGCTTATGGCAACGTCTTTGTGGGAGATGCCACCAACTTCATGGTGCGGGCTCTCTGCTTCGCTCCTATCGCACCGGGATTCTGCAATGCGAAAACCCCGGGCCACCACTATGTGGTCACCGGTACCGGCTCCACCGGTGATGGCATCACCAATATTTTAGCTGGCATTTCCCAAATCGGCGCCCCCAATGCCCTGGCATTTGACTCGGCCGGGAATCTCTATATCGGAGATAGCGGATATCGTCGTCTGCGGGTGATTTGCTTTGAAGCCTCCAGCGGCCCCTGTCACGGAGAAACCATCGGCAACATCTACCGCTACGTGGGCTCCGGTGCTTTGGGAGACGGGGCAGACGATACCGTCGCCAACACGGCGCTTGCCCTCGGCTATTTTGGCGATATGCGTTTTGACCCAGGTGATAACCTCTATTTCACCGACACCAACTATCGCCGCGTGCGGGTTATCTGTCAGAGTGTCGGCGCCAACCAGGGGTTTTGCACCGGTAAGACCGCCGGAAACCATTACCGCATCATGGGAACAGGAGCGGCGTCCAACGGTGGGGACGATGTGGTGGCAGCAACCGCTGGCATCGGGCAATCGTTTGGCATCGACATCGACTCCCAGCGCAATATCTATCTTTCGGATGTGACCTACTTCCGGATACGGGTGATCTGCCAAAGCAATAGTGGCAGCGGTTATTGCAGCGATAAGGTGATTGGCAATGCCTATCACTATGCAGGCACGGGCGTGAGCACCACCGGTGGTACCGATGGCACACACCGAGCCCTGGCGGGTGTTGGTGATCCCCGTGGTATCGTTTTTGACGGATCCGACAACCTATTGGTGGTGGACTCCCGTTTCAAATACCTGCGTCTGCTCTGCGGGGATGCGGGGAGTTCCGGATTGTGCAGCGACAAAACACCATCCTATCATTACCTTCATATCGGTACCGGCAAAAGCACAGCCGGGGCAGAATACGTTCACTCTCTCTATAGCGCGGTGGGAAGCATGACCGGCGTCGCCATTGATCCCCATGGCAACATCTATCTGGCGGATAACGTCAACTTTCGACTGCGGGTCATCTGCTACAATCTCGATGCCTATCCCTGCCAAGGGAAAACGTTTGCCTATTCTTATTTTGTTGCCGGCACCGGGGTAACCGGCGATGGGACGGACGGTAGCGCCGTGATCCGTGCCATCGGGGCCGTGTTTGGCATCGCCAGCGACAGCCAGGGCAATATCTATATGGGGGATACCACGAATCGCCGCGTTCGCGTCCTTTGTCAAGACACCAGTTTTGGCTTCTGCAACGGCAAATCCCGCGGTTATACCTATCGCATCGCCGGTACCGGTCCGGCGGGAACCGATGGTGGGTCCGACGCGGTTGCGGCATCCACCGGGATGGGGATGCCTTACGATCTGGCAGTAGACAGTTACGGCAATATTTTTGCTGCCGATAACAACCATCGCCGCATTCGGGGGATATGTGTGAGTACCTCCGGTTACTGCGCGGGGAAAACCATTGGCAATGTCTACCACGTGGCAGGAACCGGCACCAGTGGCGACGGGGCGGATAACAGCGTCGCTACCGCCACCGATATGGGAAGCGTAACGGCCATCGCCTTGGATGCCCATGAAAATGTCTACCTGGCGGACGCTTTATTCCGTATCCGTGTCGTATGCAATAATACCAGTGGCGGCTTCTGCTCCGGTAAAACCGCAGGCAATGTTTATCGCTATGCAGGCACTGGCGTCACGGGGAACGGGGCCGATAATACGGTTGCCGCCTCATCCGCCATCGGCAGCACCCTGGCTCTGGCCTTTGACCCGCAGCAAAACCTCTATCTGGTGGATGCCACCAACTTTTATATCCGGGCCATCTGCCAAACCGTCGACAGCGGGGGGTTCTGCCAGGACAAAACCGCAGGCAATTCCTACCGCATGTTTGGAACCGGAGCCAACCAGGAGGGGGAATCCAATCTGCTGGGTTCCGCCGTCAACCTGGGAGCCGGCGGCAATGGCGGTTTGAAATTCACCGCCGCCGGTCATCTTTTGCGGGCTGATGCATACAACTCTCTGCGTATCTTCTATAAGCCATGATCGTTTGGCTGTGACCAAAGGGCAGTCAGTTTGACAGCCCTGTCCAGTACATCTCCAGTCCCCACAAAAACACCAAAAATACAACTCCCCTTAATTATTGAATTTTCAAAGACCCCTCGTTTGGCAAGGCTCTTGCAAAATCCCTAACTGCACCGCTGATAACGAATGCCTCACGGCCAAAAGGAGAGAGTCCATGAAAAGCTTCGGATTGCTACGTTCCACCATCAAAATGATCACCCTAGCGGCATCATTGACCCTGTTTGTCGGCTGTGGCAACGACAGCGTCCGCTCAGAAAAAGAAACTTTCCGCGGCTCAACACAACGTGCCCAACTGGGTGGTGTTGTGGACGGTAAAGACGCCAAAGGCAAAGGTAAGGACGTTACCGTAGAGACCGACAATACCAATAGCAGCGGCAATACTGACATTCTAACGGGCCAAACCAATGGCAGCACCAGCATTGATACCGGCAAGGACCTCGATACGCCAAGCTTTGATCCTAATCCCTGCGATGATTGCCAGGCGAAATGTGACGCCGCATTCAAATACAAATGCGCCACCAAGTACAATATGTGCCATACCCTATGCAAAGAGAACTATCCTGTTTGTAAGGAAGTTCCACTGGTTCAGTGATCCAACGACTCAACATAAAAGCCTCCTACCTTTATACAAGGGGGAGGCTTTTTGACGTTTGGCGTTCGATGTGCAGAAACTTAGTTGTCCATACCCATAGTATGAGTTTTCGGACAGTAGGTCGCGACAAGGTCGCTCAGCATCTGAGCAGCGGGTCCTTGACGTACCTGGCTCGGACTACCGCAACCGCCGGTGGAGAAAATCACGACTCTCTTAACGGCGTCGTTGGGCAGAACGCGTGCAGCGCTGATGACTGAACCAGGGCCGTCGCAAAGGTTGTTGGGGGTTTCTTCCAATTCTTCCTTGTCAGCTTTATCAACAATATTCAGAACGCTTGGAGATAGGGTGATCGGGGTCGTTTCGGTCAGAGTGAATCCAATATCTTCACTAGCACCAAACGTGCGATGGATCACGACTTTGTCCATATAAACTTCGCAGCGTTCATAACGGGCATATTCCGCCATTGTGTAACCGGAAGCGTTCACTTTGGTTACCACAGGGGCCATGCTCAGGGCGAAAGCGGAGGAAGCACACAACGATGTAAAGATCAGAGCAGCGATTTTGGTTTTCATAGATTTCATTCCTTTTCAGAGTTTCTGAGTTTTTTGGGTGCCGAGGCATCTTCGTTTGACAAGCCCGGTATATCCCGCCTACAGGGGATTGGGAAGACTTGACCAGCCAGTTAATGCCAACAGGTGTTAAAACCCACAGATGGTCTTTTCAGGATCAGGAACGGGACAGGATTTATTGGGTAAATTGTTCAGGCTTAAGTCCAGTTTCTGCAGATTCACCAATGTCCCTAAGGGGCTGACATCCGATAGTTTGTTCCAGCGTAACGATAGTTCTCTTAAATTTTTCAGCACCGAAAGTGGTGTCAAATCCTGAACCAGGTTCACTGCCAAATCCAGGGATTCCAGGTTTGTCAGCGATGAAAGAGCCGAAATGTCTTCGATCTTTCCGTTACGCAAGGCCAGCTTCTTGATGTTTTTCAGTTCGCTCAATGGCGTCAATGCCGATATTTTATAACTCTCGATGGTCAATTCGGTTATACTCGGCTGTTGATTCACCAGCTCAACGATTCGTTGCATTTGATCAACTGAGAGGGATTCCCCCACGCCCTTGCTGCGCAGGATAACTTTCTGCAATCCCTCAATCGCGGGGACAAGTCCGATTGTCGTGGCATCACCATTCAAGGTGCGACTGCGGGTGAGACGATCCTGCAGCGCCTGGCAATCGCGGGTGCCCCAATTCTTAAACAGGTCTTCCAACCCGTCCCATACGGTCCGTGGTAGATTGTAATCAAGACACCACGACGAAAATGTGTCGTGAGGCCCTGTGATCTCAGTGGCCCATTCACCTTTGGCAGGAGTCTCCGTGGAAATACCCGGTAAGGTTGTTTCCATGATTTCCCCGATCCAACCCTTATAAAAAGAGAGGGACGTGTAGAGACCCTGCCCCACCTCGCAGCGACCGCCGCTCCCAAAATCCTCATCCCGGCCATTGGCGATACCTGCAACGAACCACTGCCCATCCTGCTGCACATACATGGGGCCACCGGAATCCCCATTGCAGCTTCCGCGTCCGGTCCCACCGGAATACGCAATCAGCCCCTGGGCAAAGGCGTGATTATAGATTTTTTCCACTTTGACTTCGACGGTCATAACAAGGAAATCAATAGTAACTTTAAATGGTTGATCATTTCTTTTCCAATCCAATGAAAAACCCAATCGAAACTGTCTCTTATAATATAAATTATACAGCTTCAATAAATATTATGACTTTGTATATACAATTTTATAGCCCCACCACAGATAAACCAAGCTGGGACGGCGGATCACTGCCGGACGACGCTAAACGATTGAAGACCTCAATAAAAACAGGCTACAAAAGAATATGCAGCAACCACCATTCCCGCGAGGTCCCGAATCCCCATGGCTCCAGCAAAATCATCCAAACCTGCAAAAACCATCAAATCCGCCAAATCCCCCAAACGCCCAAGCCCGCGTCCAAAGAGCGGTCCACGGCTTTTTGATTGGAATATAGGGGCTTGGTTGACCCACAGCCTGGGGCACCTGACGGAAGAAAAAGGGGACGACGGCAAGTTGGGGATCCTGCTGGTGGTCGACAACCTGACCCATGTGGAACGCGAATGCAAACGCCACAAGGTTCAGCTGCCTTCCTGGATCAAGGATGACATGCAGAAAAAGAAGAGAGGGCTTTTTCTGGTGAATCATGGGGATGCCCCCCTATGGATATTGATCGTCCATAACGGTGATGCCGCAGCGGTTCCATCGGCGGCCACGTTGGAAGCAGGCCTGTTTGGGCGTGCACGGGACGCTATGGGCTCCGTGGTGGTGCAGATCGAGGGCATTGGCTTGCACAAATTGGTGGTCCACACCGCCTCCTGCGACGATGAAACCACCCTGGGACTTTTGGTGGGTCTTGAAATCGCCTCCTATTCCTACCTCAAAGCCCTAGCGGGAAGCCGCGGTGCTGGGTCAGGCACCGCCAGCAACGGTGGCAAACTGCCGCGCCTGGAGCTTCCCGATGTGGAACAGTCCCTGATCGACGAGGCAGCCCATCTCGGCACAGCCACCAATGTGGCCCGCCATCTCGTAAACGCGCCGTCCAACCATCTTCATCCCGAAAGTTATGCTTCCGCGCTTTCCCATCTTTTCGCGGACACCGCAGGGGTTAAACTGGAGGTTTGGGATGAAGGTCGTTTGAAGAAGGAGCGGATGAACCTGCTGCTGGCGGTTGGGCAGGCAGCCCATTCGGCCCCACGTCTGGTGCATCTGAAATACCGCCCCAAGCATGCGGCCAAGGGAGCAAAGCCTTTGGCGTTTGTGGGCAAGGGGGTGACCTTTGATTCCGGCGGTCTTGATATCAAACCGGCGGCTGCGATGCGTTGGATGAAAAAAGATATGGGAGGCTCGGCGGCACTGGTGGGACTGGCCTGGTGGATCGTGCAAACGGAGCAGGCCGTGCCCTGTGATTTTTACTTTGCCCTCGCGGAAAACGCGGTGGCCGGCAACGCCTTTCGACCTGGTGATACGATCCAAAGCCGCGCCGGCATTT
>JAKQGS010000448.1 GCA_029556045.1 Pseudomonadota bacterium
TGGCGGTGACGACGGCGGTACCGATGGTGGCAGCGGGCCCGGTGGTGGCAGCAATATGTGTACCCTCGACTCCAAAATGAATGTCGCTGAATCGCTGGCCCTGGCAGCTCCACCCTCTGTTGACTGCTATGCAGCGGGTAATCTCTATTACTTTGATCCCAACGGTAACCGCTCCAATGACAAATGCGAAACCATTGCAAAACCCACCACCTATGGGTGTTCATGGGATAAGATACGGGACGGATTTAAAGCCTATCCGAACTTCATCAAATTGATTGACGAGGCTCAGGCAGAGAATGCTCAAATCCTGGCCTGCGGTGATGCGGCTGGTTTTAGTATCGTGCAGTGGGCCCGACCACCCCAGAATAATGAATCGGACTGCAAGCAGACCATTAAATGGTATATCCAGACGGTTTGCGGCGGTGTGGAGAACTCCCCCACAGCACCCTACTACTGCGAGAACAATTAAATCCCGATCATTCGATCGACCCAATCCCCGCCCTTCAGGCGGGGATTTTTGTTTTTCGAATCATCCGCTCAATGAGAGGGAGCGTCCTTCTTGCAGGTGTTGATCCCAAAGGGAATATAAGCGGGACACCAACCCACCGCTCCGGTGATGAGAGGAATCAGGCCCAGAAAAAACCAGGGATTTTGCGGTCCCACGAATGCCATGCTCACCAAACCAAGCCCTACGATCACCCGGATGATTCGTTCCGTTTTACCCACATTGCATTTCATAACGATCCCCTTTCATTTGACTATTTCAAGCATGGACGATGCACCTTTTGTGCCGGTATCCCGTAGGGAACCGGCCACTCACATTTTATCCTGCAAACAACCAAAATACCTAAAGTATTTTGATTTTTCTGCCGATAGATACAACGAGCGACGGTGGCATCAACGCTCGGGATATCCGCCAACCTGTGTCAGAGGTCACGCATGCGCAAAATAACGCTTTGGTTGTCAACGATGGGCTTAATCATGGGACTGCTCCCGTCCTGTGACGCCGAGCAGCAGGAGCCCACCTCTCGGCGGGTGGTCCGCACGCAAGACACCAATAATGGCGACACCGATAGCGGTGGCAGCGACAACACGACCGGTGGCGACGATACCAAGACCGGCGGCGATCCCTCGTTTGATGGCAAAGCTTATTTTGCCGTGATGATCGATCCTCTCTTTGAGACCAATTGCAGCAGCTGCCATGCTCCTCCACGGGATGCTCCCGCGGATCCAGGTCCGCTCACGATTTTTAACTACGACGAGATGCTGAAAAAACTCAAGGACGGCACCGCACCGGACAAAAATGCCCTATTGGACAAGATACGCAACAAAGTGGCCCATTCCGGTGGGGACCGTTGCCAGGGCAACAATAACGTTTCTCCCTGCTCGGAGGTGATGGAGTGGTATAAGGGTGAATTTGGCGAAGGGGACGGGGCCGGTGCTGGCAGCGGCGCCGGGGAAATCTCCAGCGTCTCCCTCACCGGTCGCGCCGTGGGCTGGGCCATCAACGAGGATGATCCCACCGCCTTTGTCAAAGTGAAACTTTATGTGGACGGAGCCAAGGGCACCGGGACCGCCCAGCCAGAAGTCCTGGCCAATATGACAGGATTTGACAACGGCAACGGGCAAAAACACGCGTTTGCCACGGACCTGCCGCTCTCATTCGCGGATGGCAAGGAGCATAAACTGTACGCTTACGCC
>JAKQGS010000062.1 GCA_029556045.1 Pseudomonadota bacterium
CATCCCACAATGGGTCTTTTTACTGATCGAAAATTGGGGTATGTCTGATAAGTATGCAACATACCTATTTTCACCCATAAAAGGCCTTGAAAGAGAAAACCCCGCTGGGCATTCAATGACCAGAGCATTATAAGGAACTTCGCCACTGCGAAAGGATTCTGATGTGTCCGCCCCGAGACCGCCCCAATGACCAAACGTTCCAAAAATAAGGATCGCTGTGAGCGCTGTTACATGCGCCATCATCTTTGCATTTGCTCCCTGATTCCATCCCTCGATCTGGCCACAAGGGTGGTGGTGGTGATCAGCAACCGGGAGCGTTTAGCCCCCAGCAATACCGGACGATTGGCCGGAATTGCATTGCGCAACAGTGTGGTGCTGACGCGAGGCAATCCTGCAGAACCCTATGAGCTATCCGACCATTTGATGTCGCACCGGCCTAGCCTGCTCCTCTACCCCACCGACGATGCCCCCGAACTCTCGACCGAGTTTCTGCAATCCATGGGTGGAGGACCATTTAATCTGGTGGTACCCGATGGCAATTGGCGGCAGGCCTGCAAGATGCGCCGCCGCGATCCTGCCATGGCAACCATGCCAGTGGTTAAACTCCCCGCTGGAGAACCCACCGCTTATCGCATCCGCCGTGAACCCAAGACCGGAGGCATGGCCACCATCGAGGCGATCGCCCGCGCGCTAGGCATCATGGAGGGTGACGCGGTGCAAAAAGCCCTGGAAGATATGCTGGAGGCCAAAGTGATGCGCACACTGGCCAGCCGCGGTACCGCACAGCAATTTTATGCACCGGAAGAACTAGAAGTCCTTTCCAAACCCCAGATGCTACACTCGACCCCTATACTCTGAATTTTCCGAGGACCCCATGGACCGTCTTTCATTTGCCGTCATGGCCACCACCGCTGATTCCCGCGCTCGCGTGGGCCGGCTGCGCACCCTGCACAGCACAGTGGAAACACCGATCTTCATGCCGGTGGGAACCAGCGCCACCGTCAAGGGGCTTCGGCCGCACGAACTGGAAACCGTCGGGGCGCAAATCCTTTTGGCCAACACTTATCACCTGCTGCTCCGTCCCGGCCCCGAAGTGTTTGAGCGCCTGGGGGGCATACACAAATTCATGAACTGGAGCGGCTCGGTGCTGACGGACTCCGGCGGGTTTCAGGTATTTTCCCTGCCGGATCATGTGCGCATCCGGGAAGAAGGGGTCACCTTTAAAAGTCATATCGATGGCCGCACCATTCCGCTCACACCGGAATCCTGCATCGCCATGCAAAAATCCATCGGCAGCGATATCATGATGGTGCTGGATCAATGCGTGCCGTCAACATCAGAATACAACATCGCGAAAGACGCCATGGAACTGACCCACCGCTGGGCAGCCCGTTGCCTGGCGGCCCGGGGGGATTCCCCGCAGGCCCTGTTTGGTATCGTGCAGGGAGCCTGTTTTGACGACCTGCGGCGGGTCAGCGCCCAAACCCTGGCGGCGATGCCTTTTGATGGGTTTGCCATCGGTGGCCTTGCGGTGGGGGAAACCCGCAGCGAACGGGAGGACATGGCGGAGCGGGTCACCGAACACCTGCCGTTTGATCGCCCCCGTTATCTGATGGGGGTTGGCACACCCATCGATCTGCTGGAGGCCGTCCACCGCGGGGTCGATATGTTTGACTGCATCTTGCCATCCGCTCTGTCGCAGCAGGGAGTGGCCTACACCGCCCGCGGACGTCTGCGCCTCTCCCGCAGCGTCTATCGCCTGCGGGATGAACCGTTGGATCCCCAGTGCCCCTGCATGACCTGCCGCCATCATTCCAGGGCATACCTCCATCATTTAACCAAAACCCGTGAACACCTGGGGTGGCATCTCCTGTCCATTCATAATCTTACTTTTTATCATCAGCTGATGGCACGCATGCGGCGGGAAATTGCAGCAGGAACGTTCGCGAACTTTCACCGGGAACAACGAAACATCCTGGTGCTGGACGATGAGGAGTATCCGGCGGCGGTGCAGGTGTCGCGAGCGCGCCCCAAAGGACCCGTGCTGCAGCGGGGGGACTACGAGGTGGTGCTGTCCCCTGAGGGTTTTGCCAGCATCCGCCAGTCCTCCAGCGGGGAAACCATGCATTCGGTATCCAACCCGGATGAGGAAGCCCGCGCCCTCTACGTGGAGCAGGGACGTCTGGGTGATCGCATCGTCGGGGCAGCTGATCAACGACCCCTGGTGGTTTGGGACGTGGGGCTCGGCGCTGGTCACAACGCCATGGCCGCCCTGCGTGCTTTTGAAGACGCCTATGCAGCCGCCCCTTTGGGGGAACGGCGCCCGGTGCAGATCATCAGTTTTGAGCGGGACCTTGATTCGCTGCATCTGGCCATGCAAAACCGCGTGCACTTTTCTCATTTACACCATAAGGCACCGCAGGAACTTCTGCGGAACAGGTCCTGGCAAAGTCCCCTCTATCCCCTGCAGTGGGAATTGATCCATGATGACTTTACGTTGGCCATGGAGCAGGCTCCCCTGCCGCACGTGATATTCTATGACCCATTTTCCGCCAAAACCGATGCGATCTTTTGGACGCAGGGATTTTTGCACCGGCTCCGGGATATTTTAGGGTCGGAGCCGGTGGAACTTTACACCTATTCTGCCTCCACCGCCGTGCGCTCCGCACTGCTGGTCAACGGCTTTTATGTGGCCCGTGGGCAGGGCACCGGCCCCAAGGGGGAAACCACCATCGCCCTGACTCCCGCCGGACTTCGTGAACGACGCCACCTCTGGAAGGAGCGGTTATTGGATCAGGCCTGGTTGGAGCGATGGCAGCGCAGCAGTGCTCCGTTCACACGGGATGTGGACGCGGCGTTGCATCCTGAACTGTCGCGACGGGTGCTGGAGCATCCGCAATTTCAGGGATCAACGGGTCTATGAACCGACGCAATATCATCATACTCATGATCTGCCAGATCCTGTGTTTTGCGGGCGCTTCCCTCAATATCCTGATTGCTGGCATCGTGGGGGCGGAACTGGCACCCTCGCCCGCCTGGGCCACTCTACCCAATTCCGTCACCATTGTGGGACTGGCATTAGCGGCCCTGCCCGCCAGCTTTCTGATGCGGCGCGTGGGACGCCGGCGCGGATTCATGACAGGGACAGCCCTTGCGGCCGCAGGGGCTTTTGGGGCCATGCTGGCGATCCCACAGAAAAACTTTCCCCTGTTTTGCCTTTCTCTGGCCGGCATTGGCGCCAACATGGCTTTTGTGCAGCAGTATCGTTTTGCCGCCATCGAAAACGCCGACGAAAAAAGTGTGGGGAGGGCCTTGGCCTACGTATTAACGGGCGGCATGGTGGCCGCCATCCTGGGACCGTGGTTGGCACAGGTGGCACCGGCAGATGGGTCGGGCCAGACCTATGGGGCCGCTTACGGTCTTTTGTTGGTGTTGCAGCTGCTGGCCATGGGGACCATGTTTTTCTACCGCGATGGTGAAGTTCGCATCGCTGCGGGGAAAGCCGGACAAGCCGCACGATCCCTGACGCAGATTTTCCGGCAGCCATTGGCCTGGCAGGCGGTATGGTTTGGAGCGGTGGCGTTTGCCACCATGACGTTTGTTATGGTGGCCACCCCCGTCAGCATGCACCTGCACCATGGGTTTTCCATGCAGGACACCGGTTTTACCATTCAAAGCCACGGACTGGCCATGTACCTGCCGTCTCTTTTCACAGCACCATTGCTGAAACATCTCGATGTGCGCGGCATGCTGGCCACCGGTTTATCCCTCTACCTCCTCAGTGCCGGCGTGGCTGTGGTGGACCATTCTTTTCCTCACTATTGGTTGGGCCTTGTGTTGCTGGGACTGGCTTGGAATCTGATGTTTGTGGGGGCCACCCTGCTGGTGGGCCGTTCCCATACGCCGCAGGAGCGTTTTAAGGTTCAGGCGGTGAATGATGCGGTGATCTTCTCGAGCCAGGCCCTGGCGGCTTTCGCGGCCGGTCTGGTGATGAATCATTGGGGATGGGACACGATCCAATGGATTTGTTTTCCTGTTCTGGGTATCACCGCGGCTTTATTGGTGCACCGATGGGGATCGCTGCGATCATAGGATCGGAGTTTTACCCCCAATTATTACGCCCCGGCAAATTCTCCCCATGATGCTGGAATTACATGGATTGTGGCCCATCGTTTGAATCCCCTCAAGATTTCCTTCAAATCGACGATAACCTTAATAATATCGAGGTATAAGTGTAACCCTTGTCTGG
>JAKQGS010000042.1 GCA_029556045.1 Pseudomonadota bacterium
CTCAAATAGATTCCGCAGCAAAAGGCCGATCTCTGTGTTACTTCGTCAGAAAAAAATGCTCATGTATGTTGAATACACTGCGCTTTTTTTCTTCCTCGTGCCTTGACCTCGACCTTTTTCAGCAGAATCTAAAATAGGCACTGGGGAAAGCTTCATGTTACTTTGCTCAGGTTAAATTCTGCGAGGGATAGGGGATAACGGGTGGTGGCCTCTGCTGGGGAGTACGCCTGATTCAAAGCGGCTAATATGGTGTTGACCGTATCGATATTATAGTAATCGCCGGACGGTAGGTCCTGAATGCCTGCGTCCGCGAAGTTCAGAGGACAAACATCGGCCTCCATGGCCTCGCCGTCCTCCGATCGAAAGGTGATGGGAGCCCCGTGGGTCCGGCAGATGACCGGTCGCACCGGAAAAATCGTGCATCCGCCGTCTCCGTCCAGAAACTCGCAGTGACCAGGCATTCCGCCGGCACGGGCGGCGACCCGAACGCCTTCCTGGTTGAGAAATCCGGCAATGGACTCCCGCTCGAGCCGATTGACCGTCAGTCCTGCCTGGCAGCAGCCGTAACAGCCCCTCTGGCATTGCATCGCTTCGCTGTGGCGGGATACAATCTCCCGCCATTTCATGGCAATGCGCCCCAGAAACTCCTGGTACTTCAACTGCAGGGACTGGGGGCTCATCGTTTGAACCTTGTCATTAGCTCAAGGAAAGATCCGCGGGATCATGATCTCCCCGCAGGATGGCTATCACCAATTTCTGCAACTCTTTGACCGGCATCCGGGAAAACTTTTTGTATACCAGCCGGGTTTGCTCCGATATGCCGTCCGGTTCCTGCCCCTTCAACATCCCTGCAAAAACGCCCATTCGCAGGGACATGGATCGCGGGGAAATCTTGCGTTTGGTGCTGTAATTTTCCTTCAAAAACTTGGAGGATTCGCTCATCAGCAGATAAAGGGCGATGATTTCATCCTCCACCTTCCATTCGGTAGCGCCGGATTTACCCCCTCCTCCACCGCCGCCACTGCCGCGGCGCCGCGATCCTTTTGCACGGGCTCCTTCTTCCTTGGCTAAGCTCTTTAAACGCTTTTCAGCATCACGCAATTCATCGGCAAACGACATGGAACCTCCGGTGGCATACAGTCAATGGTTGATCAAGAGACGGATGGTGATCTGCTGGGAGATGGAGTCCTGGTCTTCGATCGCGAATCGCGAATGATTCGTACCTATGATCATACTCTAAAATCAGAATTGCTTCAGCCGTAATTCCGTCAGGATACCCTGATATCACAAAGGTTTTATCTCACCTTTATCCCCCCGTTTATTAAGGGCTTTTCTGCGCTTATCTAAAGATTTTTAAGATGATACCGCAAAGACCACTGATATTTCTGTTCATCCCACGAAGGAGATCGAAAGATGCGGGCTAACCAGCGGATTTCTTTAACCGTCACCCTATTGTTTGGGTTGGTCTCCTTGGGAGCCTGCGAAAAGAAAGCGGAAACCACCGATCGGGGGGCCAGTGTCAGCGGCCTGCAGGCGATGCCGGACAGTTTTGCGGTCAATGGCAGCCTCAATATTCCCACAGAAGCGGCCGGGGTGGCGGACGCAGCTGGTAAAACCGTGCAACTCCTCAGCGACTCCGGTCAGGTGGTGGCGGAAGCTGTGACGGGTGCCAGCGGGTCCTTCCAGATTCAGGTGGGGGGAGAAGCTGGGTTAAAACTGCAGGAGGAAAGCAAAGCGGCCAAATCGACGGTAGCCATGCCACAACTGATGCGGTTGCGCTCATTGTTCCTGACCAACGGTGCTCAATTGACGGGAGAAAAAGATGCCCTCGGTCTTCTCAAACCGTTGATCATTGATCCCCAAAATATGACATCGTCCAGCGGCGCATACAGCCTTGATACCGGTTCCCACGATGCAGAAAAGGTGGGTGCTATTTACGGTAAAATCGCGCTGGAAACCGGTGCTGATCCCACCGGGATCGATGTGTACATCCCGGGCACCACCTATATCGCCAAAACCGACGGCGAGGGGCAGTTCTTGCTGGGGTTTCTCCCCGCCGGAACCTACGAGGTTCGCGCGGACAAGGATGGCTATAACTCGATCGAGTGGCCAAAAATCACCGTGAAAAAACAGGAAACCACACCACTCCCGGATGCTGTCATGAGCATTTCCGTGGGGCCAAAAATCGAAACATTTGAGCTGGACTCTCTGTCCCAGGCGGATGGGATCGCATCGCTGCGTCTGCGCATCAAAAGTGCCACCAAGTATCGCGTCAGCGCACTGGCGGATTTCAGCGACACCCAATTCAATCCATTGGACGCCGCCATTCCAGAATTCACCATCAAGTTCCCACTCGCGGTTGGGGTGCAGTTTGTCAAAATTTATCTCGAAGCCGCCGACAGCGGTGGTCTCTCCGCCAATGCCACCCTGACCATCGACCGGGAAGCCCCCAGCAAAGGGTCGGTGGCCGCCGCCACCATCAACGGTTATATCAATAGCCTCGACGTACCTCTGCTTATCAGCGCCGAAGGGGCCACCCGCATGAAGATCGGTGAATCCCAGACCGCCCTCGACGCGGCCACATGGATTGAATTTGCCGCCTCTCACACCCACACCCTGGCCTCAGCCACCAACGGATCCCGCAAGCTGATGGTGGCCTTTGCGGATGACGCCGGCAATACCTACGGCCTGGGGGGTGAAATCCAAACCTCCTTTATTTTGGACACCATATCCCCCGCTGACGGAGTTATCTCACTCCTCCCCCCTGAATCGCCGACCGGAGCCTTTAATACGCCGCTGGCCTGGCTGGCGGATTATGGTGAGCCGATGTCCTATGCCATCGAAGTTTCCAGCAGCGCCACATTTGCTTCCATCCTGCGCACCATGACTTCCACGCAAGCCAATACCGTCATCAATCCGCCCCTGGAGACGGAAGGGACCTACTACTGGCGGGTGCGGGCTATCGATGCCGCCGGCAACCAGAGCTCTTGGGTAGCTTCAGGCGCCAAAAATTCATTTAAAGTGGTGATCATGGCGCAGTCGTATCAGGCGCAGTTCAATGTTAACGGCACACCGGGTTCCGACACCATGTTCGGAAAGTCGATCCTATCGGTGGGCGATCTGAATAACGATGGAGTTTCTGAAATTGCGATCTCTTCCCCGGGTTCGGGGGATGGTGGCTGTACCGATTGTGGCGCCGTCAAAATATTCAATCCCGCCTCACGCTCCTACATGACGACCTTCAGCTCTGGTCTGCCGCTGACAGCTGCTTTTGGGCATAAGATGATCACCTGTGACATCAACGGTGATGGTAATAAAGAACTGATCGTGTCGGCCCCAGCCAAAAAGGTCATTAAGGACGGGGTTACCTACAATAACGTGGGGGGAATCTATGCCTATAATTTGCAGAACAAATCCCTCCTGACGAGTTTCGAACCGGCGTTACCAGCTGTTGATGGATCAGGATTGATGCCAGGATACATGTGGTGTTCCTCCTGGAACTATTCGGGCAGTTGTCCGGAATATGGCTGGTCCTATTGGCCAGAAGCCACTTCCTCCGTTCCCTGGGGAGACGGCATCTATTTTGGTTGGGACCTTACGTGCCTTGAGAATAACAGCGGTCCCTCACAACTGGCAGTCGGAGCCCCCAATTATTCCTCCTCAAACAACTATGGCACGGGATATCGAGAAGGGCGCGTGGATATCTTGAGTTACGCAGGGGGAGTATTTTCGCAACAATCATTGTTAACCAACGGTACCCAGGCGGAAGAATCCTTTGGGGCCGCAGTGGTTTACCTCAACCAATTTAAAATCGCCACGGATACCAACTGTGATTCCGTCGGCGAAACCCTGGCTATCGGCGCTCCGCGTCGTTATATCAGCGGACAAGAAATGGGGGCCGTTGATTTATATCAGAAGATCGGGGGAACCTGGACAAAATGCTCAACATCATTCTTTTCGGACCCCGCCAAATCAGAACCATCCTGGAGCTATTTTGGCTCCCGCCTTTTCAATCTCGGGAATTTTGACAAGGACGGTGAAGGTATTCAGGAGCTAGCCATCGCAACCACGGCTTGGAGCGGTGGACTGATCAAATTTTATAATGGCGGCGCCGCCGAAGTAAAAAGTTTTTACACCAATAACAGCAACCTTTCCCGCTTCGGCTACCAGATTAAACCAGCCGGAGACTTTAACAGCGATAACCAGGCGGAGCTCGCTATCGGCGTGCCTGGCGCTTATGTCAACGGAAAGTGGTCATCGGGGCAGGTTTCCATCTATCAATGGTCCGATCTGGATCTGGACGACGATGCCGATGATAGCGGCATGACTCCCGTAACCCCTCTATTGCAAATCCAGGGAAAGCCGGAAGATGGCTCGGCATTGGGGGCGGACTTTATCCCGATCCTGCAGTCGGCTTCGATGCATAGCGCGTTTTCGTCCATTTTTGCCAGCCGCCCTTCATTGTCCATCGGCGGCATGTGGTCGGTCGGCAGTATCGGCAATTATGCCAAAATCAAGATGGCACCGACCTCCCCTTACCGTGTCGTCGGTACCAATTCAGGCGCACGTTTTGGGACTTCGATGACAGCCCCCGGCAAAGATTTTGATAACGACAATGTTTCGGATTTTATCATCGGTCAACCGGGTGGCCGGTGTGATGGCCGCCCCTATGGAGCTGTCTCTTTGTATTCGGTTCTGGACAAGCAGGTCACATATTCAATTTGCGCAAGCCCGACGGATTCCTGGTCAAACTACATTGAATCTGTGGGCCGCCAGGTGAGTTACCTCCCCAATAATAGCCGACTTGTTTTTACCAATAGAAATTATGCTTTTACCCTCGGCAGCGACTACCTCTTTGATTATCGAGATACCTCGCAAATCCTTGAGACTCCATCCACTTGGAGCTATGCCGATCGCTTTTACTTTTGGGGGGATTTTGTATTTTCCGAACCATGGACCAAGGATTGGAATGATATCATCATGGTTGGCGCAAAGGGGGAATGGAACGGTTTATCCAGTGCCTATACAGGGTATGTCGGGGTCTATGACTTTGAATTGAAAGCTCAATGCCGCGTGTTTGGCGAGGCTGACCAAGATGAATTTGGTTTCCATTCCGCCTTTATGTCATCCATCCCTGATCCCACGGATGCCATTCCGGGCACTGTGGATATCTATCCTGAGCTGATGGTGGGGGCTCCCGGCAAAACGGTTGGATCAGGAAAAGGCAGCGTATATTTCATTAAATACGATTCTTTTAACTGCATGAACGATCAATATGTTTATCTCAATGCCACCGGGGGACCGACCTACCAAGGGACCACGTTCCTGAGGATTGACGCGGATCATCCGGACATCGTGGCAGCTCTGGGAGGTGCCGCCAACGAAGGCTTCGGCAAATTTGTGATGCCGCTGCCTGACCTCGATGGCTCCGGAGATGGCGTCGCATTCGCGTATATCGCTAACACCAACTCGATCGTGGCCACGTCCACCGTGGCCCCCCAATACTTTATATTCAAAATCTCATACAACACTGTGTCAAATACCTAGGGCATGTTCGGCAATAAACCGCCGCTTTCACCTAGCTGCACAGCCATTTCATGACAATTCAGGCTTTATCCCGTTCCACTTCATTGGGTAACTCTGCATGCTCTGCATCGGCTCTGAAATTTTTATCAACTTGTCGC
>JAKQGS010000478.1 GCA_029556045.1 Pseudomonadota bacterium
ATCACCGACATGTCCTGGGGCCGCATCAACCACCCATCCCAGATGTTTGAAGTGGGCCAGGAGATCGAAGTCAAGGTTCTCAGCTACGACGAAGGTCGTCAACGTGTGTCTCTTGGATTTAAACAGCTACAAAATGATCCATGGCTTACTGTTGCCGAACGATATGCTGTCAATGCCCGCACCAAAGGTACGGTTGTCAGCCTGACCGATTACGGCGCATTTGTTGAGCTGGAGCAGGGCGTTGAAGGCCTGATCCACATCAGCGAAATGTCATGGTCCAAACGCATCAAACACCCCTCCAAAGTGGTTCAGGTGGGCGACGAAGTGGAAGTGGTCATCCTGGCCCTCGACATCGAAAACCGCCGCATCAGCCTCGGCATGAAGCAGATCGAGCCGAACCCCTGGGAACTGGTGAAAGAAAAATATCATGAAGGTGACGTGATCCGCGGCAAAATCCGCAACATCACCGATTTCGGAATCTTTGTCGGTATTGAAGACGGCATCGATGGTCTGATTCACATCTCCGATATCAGCTGGACGGATCGCATCAACCACCCCGGTGATCTTTTCAAAAAAGGTGACGAAGTGGAAGCTAAGATCCTTCAGATCGATTGTGATGCTGAGCGGTTCTCCCTGGGCATCAAGCAATTGGGTGAAGACCCCTGGATCAAGTTCGCGGCAACCATGCCGGCCGGTACCAAGGGATCCGGCAAAGTCACCAAAATCACGGATTTTGGCGCGTTTGTAGAACTGGCACCGGGCATGGAAGGCATGATTCATGTGAGTGAACTGGCCGATGAGCCCGTGAGCAAACCGGAATCTGTAGTGAAAGAGGGCGATACCGTTGAATTCGTCGTTTTAGCCACCGATGCGGACGAGCGTCGTTTCTCGCTGTCTCGCAAAGCTCTGTTGAAGAAGCTGGAAGGCGAACAACTTCGTCAATATATCAGCGAAGTTGCTGAACCAAAAACCGGTATTGCCGATGCTTTTGCCAAGGCCAAATCAGCCCTGGAAAATAAAGGTCAGTGATCGGTTCAAGTTGATTTTGGTAAACAGCCCCTTGTAAGATCAAGGGGCTGTTTTTATATGCGGGACGTCCTGAGAGGTCTGCACCATGCAACTCATACGCAAACTGACGAACTTCTGGCTGATGCTGATGGGATTTATCGGGTTAGCCTATTTTTCCGTCTTTAACGTGGATCGTATTGCAGTCAATATTCCCCACATTTCTCAGATCACCATCCCTGCTGCACAGGTGTACCTGATCATATTCTTTTTAGGTGCAGCCTTTGCGTCTGTTCATTTCGCCATGGACTCCATGAAAAAGGGCTGGGAAATTCGGCGAAAAAACAAAATCATCCGGGAACTGGAAGCAAAACTGCGGGATACCTCTCCTCCATCGTCAACCCATCCTGTTTCCAAAAGCACAAAAATCAGTTAATTAAGTCTGCGATGACCTGCTCTCGGCAATACCTGCTAAAATAAAGGTAACCATCCTTGGGTACCGTCTTCATGCGAAGATACCAAGACCTGAAAAAGGCCGCCAATACCGGAGCTAATCAAACCACTATTGCTCCTATTCTCTGTATTTCTAAGATGAGGTTGAACCTGTGTCCCTAACTCCAGCCCGCGAAATCGCCTACGATGCCTTTACGGCGGTTCTTTTTGATAAAAAGAAGCCCGAAGAATTTTTGGAGCAGCTATACCAGGACCAGAACGACAAAATCAAACGGCTTGACCGCAACTTCATCATGGAAATCGTGTGGGGAAGCCTGCGTTGGTATGGCAAAATCTTCTGGATCCTGCAAAAAACATCCAAGCGAGACCTCAAAGCCTCACCACCGCCGGTGCAGACCGCTCTGGTGCTGGGAACCTATCAGATCTACTACATGGACCGGGTACCGGATCGGGCAGCCGTCAATGAGAGCGTCGAGTATGTGCGCAAAAAAGGGCATGCCAATGCGGTGTCATTTGTAAACGGCATCCTTCGCCAGATTGCCCGACGAGCTGAGTACTTTGCCAAACCAGACCCTAAAACACAACCTGTGGAGTATCTGTCCCTGCAATTTGCCCATCCTGAGTGGATGGTGCGCCGGTGGGCTGAGAGATTTAAATTTGAAAAGCTGGAGCAGATCCTGGCATCCCACAACCAGCCGCCCCCCATCACTATTCGTTGGAACGCACTTTCAACGCAGTATGGGGAGTTGATCCAACTGCAAGAAGACTTATTGCGCAAGGAACGCATCCACAGTGAGCGCCGCCCCCTCCGATTGGCGTTGCGCCTCAAGTCTCATCCCCCCACCGGTGAAGGAAGCCTTTTTGCGGGGGGCCACTATACCTACCAGGATGAAGCCTCTCAATTGATCAGCTTTTTGGTGAATCCCGAGCCCGATCAGGTGGTGGTGGACACTTGCGCCGGCCCCGGTGGCAAACTCACCCATTTGTTTGAGGCCACCAAAGGGCAAACGCAACTGATTGCCGTCGAAAAAAATCCCCGACAAATGCTCCGGGCGCAACAAAACATGGAGCGCATGGGGCACGAAAATACCTCCTGGGTTGAGCAGGATTTCATGCTGTGGAAGGCGGATAGACCGGTGGATAAAATCCTCCTCGATGCCCCCTGCTCAGGGTTGGGGGTGCTTCGCCGGCATCCGGAGGGTAAATGGCAAAAACAGGAGGAGGCCATTCGCAAGCTGGCGGGGCAGCAGTGGGAGATGATCCTCCATGCCCTGAAGCAACTGAAGGTCGGTGGCGAATTGATCTATTCCGTCTGTTCTTTTGAGACGGAAGAAACAGAAGATCATTTAAAGCGCATAGCAGACACCATGGGGAACCATGTGGAAATTATTTCCCCGGTTTCTCGACTTCCGGATTATTATAAGAGGTATGTGACCCGGAATAACCTTTTGCATATCTTTCCGGGTAACCAGGATGACATGGACGGCTTTGGCGCTTTTGTTATCAAATTAAAGGCCCCGTTTTAATAGGAATGCCCGTGACCCTGAACGTCAAGATACAGCTCCACAAAAGACCCCTTCCCGGGATGACCATCCCTGCTGTTCTTGTTTTTTTGGTTATGGTTAGTTCCACGCTTCATGCTGCACCGGCAGACGGACGGGTGGAGGGTGGAGAAATCATCTTCGCACCGCAACCACGACAGAAGGTTCCGGAGCGTTATATACGGGCTTTCAGCTCGTTCAAGGACGCCCGGATTGAATTTCTCAACCTGATGGGCCTGGCGCAAAAACGCATCTGGCTGGCAGCAGATTTTCTCAGTGACGGGGAAATCGTGGCAGCCTTGTATCTGGCCAAGTACCGGAATGTGGATGTGCAGGTGGTTTTAGGTCGTGGCCGCATGAACCATCCCATGTCACGGGCCAGCACGCTCCGGCGGCAAAATATTCCCGTTTACGGACGGCCTGGCAGTTTTCCATTCAAGTCCCAAACCGCCCTGATGATCGACAACGAGTTATATGTGCTGGATCACGACCTGGACTATCGCTCCACGCGGCCCTATTTGACCTTAAAGGGCCAGCGCCCCCACGACATCACCCAATATCAGGAGAGTTTTGCGGCCGTGATCCAACAGCCGGTACCAACACAGCCTGCTCCCTCATCCGGTGGTTACCGACCCTCGGATCGGGCTCCAGCACCGCGTCCTGTACGGGGACCGGTGGCTGGCGCAAAAAATCCGTCAAAAAACACCCGTCCGGACTACACGGGAAGCCCGGATGGGGTTTATAATTATAATTACTCCAAAAGCAACCGATCGTGGAAAGCGCCGGAGGGGGTTGTGCGGCGGTTGCCTAAGTCGACGGTCTTTGAACTGAAGCAAAAGCAAAAGGTTGAAGAAGCCTTGAAACAGAAGAGCGGTCAATTCGAACAACCCCAATCATTAACCCGGGATCCACAGGCTCCCCTCACGCTACCCCCATCGCCCCCCGCGGGGGAAACTCAAGAAAGGGATCATCCATGAAGTTCTTGTCTCACCTCTTCCTCGCTATTGGACTGCTGGTTCTGACGAGCTGTACCAAATCCTGCGGCAGCAGTCGCAAGGACATGACACCTGAGCAGGTGGTGGAGGCCTATCTGAATATTTCCCTCAACATGAAGGATGTCGGCCAGAAGGAGGACCTGCTGGCCCTCACCACCGACAATCTGCGGGATGCTATCGTCCAGGCCAGCGACGACACCCTGAAAAATGCCTTTATCAACAAGAACTACCGCCTGAAAACATACTCCGTTGTGGAACGTCGGGACCGCACCCCGCGCGAAACGGAAGTGACGTTTTCCATCAGCTACAATGACCTGGGTGATAATCCGGAATTAAAGGAAGAAGATGCCGCACTGGTGACCACCGAGAATACGGTATCTGTGGCTAAACAGAATGGCATCTGGTTGATCCGTGACGTTCTCGGCAAAAAGACCACCATCGACTTCCCGTTCTCGCAAGCGGATGAGATCAAGCCGGCTCCGGGTGGCAGCGACCCGACCCCGGAGCAACCACCACCAACGGAGGAAGAGGGGGAAGCGGAAGCCGCTCCCAACTGACCTCTGGCCAATCAAAATAAAAAAACTGTGCGCCTGCTGGCCACGGTTTTTCTGTTTTGGAGCTGCCCCCGACGAGCAGCGCTGTCGCATCTATGCGCTTTCCCGGTGTCCTAGAAATATAACTTGATGAAGCGTGTTCAGGTCGCCGGCACGGGAGAAGCTGGGTTTACGTCCCCGTTTGGAGGAGCGGAATCCATTCAGTTCGTCGATGCGGCTCCGACCGTCCGTATGCTCCACCTTTGCCACCAGTTCCTTGAAAGTAGGCCGCAGGGTATGATCCTGCGACAGCAGTGCCACCAGTTCCGCATAGTAGGGATCATGGCGGTGCATGGAAAGGCTCTGGGCGATTTCGCGTCCAAGATCGCGATGATTCACGTCTGAGGCCACCCGCAGGAGCATACCTAGATGTTGGAGGAAAATAATACGGGCCTGCTGCATATGCTCCTGTTTTTGCAGGAGGTCACCCAGTGCGTGAATAAACAGCGAAAAGCGCTCGGGGTGCTTGAGCATGTAATGCTTCCATGTCTCATGCAGAATTTTTTGGCTATGGTTGTCCGCCTCCAGGATAAACGGAATATTATCCAGGAGATACTGCAGTGCCACCGCCTCGGTTTTTTTATGAAAGAGCAAAGCAAACAAGTGTTCCAACACGGTGTGCCCGAAGCGGCTCATAATACGATTAAAGCCAGGCTTAAATGCAGCTCCTGTCTCAGTGGCTCCAAAATAATGGAGTAGGCTCAAACGGATGCAGTTGTTGCTGCTATTGCTGACCGACAATAAATAAGTCGCGACGTGATCCAGGATTCGCCGAGGATTTTCCAGCGTTCCCGGGGCCTGTCGTTCGATCTCCTGGATCGATAATCCGATTTCACAGATTAGGGCCACCGCCATGGCATAGATATCCTGGCTGTGTTCCACATTGACGTAGGTGGAGGTTATGGCCAGTTCCACCAGCAGAGTGGTGCCCGCGTGATGGTTGGGATGCAGAAACAGTTCTTCAATAAAAGCATCCATCGCCTTGGAATTGTAATCATTGGCCAGAAAGATGAGAAGGCTTTCAATTAGAATTTCCTCCGCCAGGCGGCTTTCAGTTCGTTCCGCCAGCCGCACGGCAAAGTGCCGGGCCAGGCTTTCCTCCTCCTGCCCTTTCAGCTTTTTCTTGAGGGGTTTTATATCCCGCCAAGACATCATGATACCGCGGTCAATCAGGAGTTTACTGTCCTTCATGCCTCTGGCATTTTTCCAGCTCGTCGATGAATCATTGAGGTTTTCCACGATAGTGCCCTCTCCCTTTCCATGGGGTGCGTCCGCTCCGGTTGTTACTAACCCACGACCTTTTTGCGACCCGTCTCCCCGGTCCGCTCCACCAGTGCCTGGATGTCTTTTTTGATGTGCTCGTCGATGATCTCAAAACGAAGGCCATATCCCACGGGAAACCGCGGATCGGAATTGTAGCGTATCACCTGCGCCACTGCGTTAAAGGGCTTGGGAAATGATTCCACTTTTACGGAAAGTTTAAGCTGCTCACCGACCGTAAAGATCTGGTCGCGGGTTTCCACAAAGATCCCCGTCGCAGAAATATTCACCCCGTTGCCGATGGAAAGCTGCCCGTCGTTGTGAACCACCACCCGGCCGGCAACGGTGGCGCGCGGTGCCTGCGCCCGCCGTTTTTCCAGCGTGTCTGAGGCGACGCTGGAGCCCTCGGGAGGGGTCAAGCCCAGTTCCTCATAACCTTCTTCAATGGGACGCCATTCCTTCCAACCCACCTTGAAAATGTAGCCGTCTTTTGCGATCATCTTATTAACAAAGAGCTGGGTAACCTGTGGCGTGTCGAACGGCCCCACTTGCTGACCATTTTGGTAAACGTACCAGATCTGTTCGTTCATGACGGCGCTCCCCCAGGTAAGTGTGCCTTGGTCGGAAACGAGGTTTTTACACCGAAAACCCTCTTAATAACCGACTAATTTCATTAAACTAAAAGGGCTCATTTGCCCTCAAGCCACACAAGTCATCGGCAGTTTTTTGTAACTCCTTTAATAAAAAACATAAGATTTTTTTTTAAATTCAATGTTTTCAAACCATTAAAGAGGACAAATTATGAAGGTGCGATCACATAGCCGGAGTGGACACCTCCATTTGTTCATACTTTTACTGATCAACGGATTGAGCCTGACCCTGATCCCGTCCCTGGGATGGGGAAAGCCTCAGGGGACTCCCGAAAAAATCTTTGATATCGCTGCCGAACCAAGACCAGCGGATTGGCGCCATTTTCACAGCATGCCTCAGGTCCAACGCCGCGACCTCTGGCGGCAGCATGCCCAACAGGGTCGATCACTGAAGGATTGGTCCTGGGGATGGCGTCTGGGTTGGGTGCGAGCCTGCACCTTGAATGGTGAGCGGTACTGTCACAAGATTCTGGAAGATGCGTTGTTTGACAAAGCGATGGTGGTGCGGGCCCAGGCAGCGGGGGCGCTGGGAGAGAAGTATGAAAAAACAGGGAATGCGGCCGCTATCGCCCTCCTTGACCGTGCTTATCAAAACCCCCGCAACGAGCGGAACCAAAAGTCCCTGTTTGTGCAATACCGTATTCTGCATGCCATCCATCAGGTCGGTGGCCAGAGCGCCAAGGAGGTGGGGCAACGTCTCGCCAAATCCCGGCCGGATGCCACAACCTACTGGAATAACATTGCAAAAATATGACTCGCACAGGTGACCTCCCTGATTCCGACCTTGACGAAGGGCCCGGTCACAGGTAGCTATAAACTTCTTTTTTGGTCCGGTAGCTCAGCTGGATAGAGCACAGGATTTCTAATCCTGCGGTCAGAGGTTCGAATCCTCTCCGGATCGCTTTTTTTATCATCTCTCGCACGAATTCTATGCATTCACATCACGGGGGCCCTCTGTCATGCAACCGGTCAATTTCTGGGATGTGCACGGTGTGTTTTTCATTTTTTTCATGTTCTTTTTTCCACGCCTGACCCTGTTGTTTTCCTCAGTGATCAGCGGTGGGGTGTTATGGTGGTTGGGCTGGATCTTTGCTCCGCGCCTGCTGGTGGCGATTCTCGCCACAACAGCCTATTGGGAGACCAATCGTATTCTCGTGGTTTTGACGTGGCTTTGGGCACTGGGGGGCGAGGGATTTGAAAAAAATACCGTCCGCAAGCGGACGGTTTATATTCAGACACATCGACGGCATCCATCGCCCTGAGCGACCTTTCGTCACCCTGAGCGAAGCGAAGGGCCTCGCAAATCAGTAATACTTCCTCGCCATCTCATCGAGGGTCACCTGACGAATCTTGCTGGCATGGCCCGCCTGACCGAATTCCTTCATCCGCTGGGCGCAGATTTTTTTCATGGCTTCCCGGGCAGGCTTCAGAAAAAAATCTGC
>JAKQGS010000049.1 GCA_029556045.1 Pseudomonadota bacterium
CTAGCGGCGGCATTCGCTCGACTTTTGAGGCCCGTGGGTACACGGTTTGGGATCCCACCTCACCGCTATTTATCGTTGAGGGAGAAACCGGACGGACCCTGTGCGTGCCATCGGTTTTCTTTGGCTACAACGGTGAAGCGCTGGACTATAAAACGCCACTGTTGCGGTCCACCCGGGCCATTTCCACAGCGGCCACCGAATTTCTAAAATTATTGGGTGATGTGGACACCAAACGTGTGGCGGTGACCCTCGGGGCTGAGCAGGAGTACTTCCTGATCGACTCTCATTACGCCGCCAAACGCCCCGATATCGTCATGACCGGAAAAACCGTTCTGGGGGCCCAGGCACCGAAGGGGCAGGAACTGGAGGATCATTACTTTGGTTCTGTTCCTAACCGCGTGAAAACTTTTTGGGAAGATCTGGAGCGGGAGCTTTACCGTCTGGGCATTCCAGTGAAGACCCGCCACAACGAGGTCGCTCCCGGCCAGTTTGAAATGGCTCCCATCTTTGAAGATGTCAATATCGCCATCGATCATAATATCCTGACCATGGACACCCTCAAGGCAGTAGCCAAGCGGCATGGTTTTGTCTGCCTCCTGAATGAAAAACCGTTTAAAGGTATCAACGGTAGCGGCAAACACTGCAACTGGAGCATGTCGAATGACAAGGGGGAAAACCTGCTGGAGCCCGGCAAAACCCCGCACCAGAACCTGCGTTTTTTGGCGATGGTTGCCATCGCTCTGCGGGCGGTCCATCGCCACGCGGATACATTGCTGGCATCGGTAGCTTCTCCCGGCAACGACTGGCGTCTGGGTTTAAATGAAGCCCCTCCCGCTATTCTGTCTGTTTATGTCGGTTCTCTTTTAGACAAGATTCTGGATTCCTTTGCTCAGGAAAAATCTGCGGAGGCTATTGAAAAATCCCAAATTACGCTCGGGGTTGCCGAAATCCCGCAGGTAGCCCGGGACTACACCGACCGCAACCGCACCAGTCCTTTTGCCTTTACCGGCAACAAGTTCGAATTCCGTGCCGTGGGATCATCTGCCAACCCCTCCATGCCAGTGACTATCCTCAACGCCGCTGTCACAGAATCGTTACAGGAAGCCACCGAGCGCCTGAAGGAACTGCTGAAGACCCACGAAACCCGCGACCAGGCCACCATCGCCCTGATCAAGGAGTTCTACGTCGGCAGCAAGGACATCGTTTTTTCCGGTAACAACTATTCCAGCGAATGGCGGGAAGAAGCCAAGCGTCGTAAACTTCCCGTTTATGAACGCATCACCGATGCTCTGGAAATTTTCAACACCCAGGCTTCCACCAAATTTCTGGTGGACACAGAGGTCCTGCGGGAAACAGAAATTGAGTCCCGCTACCACTTGTTGATGGAGCGCTACAACTCCACCTTGACCATCGAATTGCAGACCATGCTGGAAATGGTGCGCCAGTACTCGATACCCGGCATGGAACGACAGCTGATCCTTTCTCATAAAACCTTCGAAGGTGTTGTTTCCGATACCCTGAAGGGGCGGCAGCGCAATCGTGTTGCACACATGGAAGGGGTGATGTCTGAAATGATCGGCTATCATGACGAGCTGCAATCCGTCATGAATCAGGTGCGGGAAACCGACGATCTGGTGGCCAAAAAACGCCTGATCTCTGGTCAGGCTAACCTGATTGCCGAAAAACTACGGTCAGCAGCGGATGAAGCAGAAACCATGATCAGCCATGATTTCTGGGATCTGCCCCGCTATCGCGAAATGTTATTTTCCAACGTGTTTGCATAAGCCCTCTTCCCCCCAGTCCACTGGGGGGATCTCCTGCTTGCCTTACGCTTAACCCCCCATAATAATTCAATACCCAGGCTTTTTTTTTATTTGTGTTAATCCTTCCCTCTTGATGGTTTCCAAAAAAACGTCCCAATCTCTCCTGTGTGCAGGTGATACCGTCTGTCCAAGCGTGGAGGTTGGGCGTACAATGTTAGCAGATGTCTTTTTTCATGCATCCGCCTTCACGCCTTAAGGAGAGATCATGTACGCATATGGACTGTTCACCGAATGGCCGACAGCGTGGTGGCTTTGCGCCAGCGCCGTGGGATACCTGGCTCTCGGCTTCACCGGGGCTCACCTTTTTACCTGGACGCTTTTTACCTTGGGCCTCTTTTGGTTGACGGGTGCATCCACCTTGTGGTGGCTGGCGGTGGGCATTCCCCTGGCCATCATGAACGTGCCGATCCTCCGCCAGTTTTTGGTATCCAACGTCATCTTTCAGGTTTTGAAGCGGTTGAACATCATGCCTGAGATCTCTGAAACCGAGAGGGTGGCCCTCGAGGCGGGATCCACTTGGGTGGAAAAAGAACTTTTTTCCGGCAAACCCAACTTCAAACGCATCTCGCATGAGCCCTATCGCAAGATATCCAGCGATGAGCAGAAATTTATCGATAATCAGGTGGCCACCGTCTGCCGCATGGTTCACGATTGGGATCTGTACGCTCAGAAAGACCTGCCGAAAGAGGTTTGGGACTACCTCAAGCGGGAGAAGTTTTTCGGCATGATCATCCCCCAGGAGTATGGGGGGCTTGGGTTTTCGGCTGTGGCCAACAGCGAAGTGGTGACGGTGACCTCCAGTCGTTCGGTAGCGCTGGCGGTGACAATCATGGTTCCCAACTCTCTGGGACCGGCGGAGCTGTTGATCCACTACGGCACCGAACAGCAGAAGAACTATTACCTACCCCGACTGGCCCGCGGTGAGGAGATCCCCTGTTTTGCCCTGACGGAACCGGGAGCTGGCTCGGATGCGGGATCGATTCAATCGGAAGGGGTGGTCTTCAAAGGGACTGATGGAAAGCTTTACGTCCGGCTGCAATGGGAGAAACGCTACATTACCCTAGCCTCGGTTTCAACCCTGGTGGGGCTCGCCATTAAACTGCGGGATCCAGAGAATTTGTTGGGCCGCGGTGAACATTTGGGGATCACCTGCGTTCTGGTCCCCGCTGATACCAAGGGCGTGGTGTTGGGACGCCGCCACAACCCGATGGGCACCCCATTTCACAATTGCCCCACCTCCGGCAAGGATGTGGTGGTGTCCATCGATCAAATCATCGGCGGCGCTGAAGGTGCCGGCAAGGGCTGGCAGATGCTGATGGAATGTCTCGCAGCCGGCCGTTCGATTTCTTTGCCGGCACAATCCACCGGCATCGCCAAACTGGTGGCGCGGGTCACCAGCGCTTACGGATTTATCCGCAAACAGTTTGGCATCTCCATCAAACACTTTGAAGGGGTGGAAGAACCCCTCGCCCGCATCGGTGGTTTGGCCTACCTGATGGAAGCCTCCCGCATCTTTACGGTGGGGGCAGTGGATCAGGGGCTGAAGCCATCCGTAGTGTCAGCCATCGCCAAATACAATGCCACCGAGCTGGGCCGCAAACTCATCAACGACGGCATGGATATCCTGGGTGGAGCGGCTATCTCCCGCGGCCCTCGCAATCTCTTGGCCAATATTTATATTTCCACTCCGATCAGTATCACAGTGGAAGGGGCCAATATCCTGACTCGCTCCATGATCATCTTTGGACAGGGGGCCATTCGCTGTCACCCCTATGCCTGGGAGGAGATGAAAGCACTGGCGGATAACAACCTTACCAACTTTGAC